>CACAYQ010000001.1 GCA_902536695.1 uncultured Bacteroidota bacterium
CATGTATTTAAGTTGGAATCATCCAATGCCATTTGATTCAATACCTCCAAATTCTTATTATTCTTTAGAAAAATCGTCACCATCTACACCCCCAACCAGCGCAGTTTGGAATCAAGTTCGTAATTTACCTGTAGACTCCACTTTCACCATAGAGTCCCTTGGATTATGCGCAGATTGGATAAATTACAGAGTAAGACTTGTGACTGATAATTGTGATTTTATTTCAAATATTGACGGTGGATACATTCAAGATCAAACTCCACCTGATGCCCCTTTAATTAATTTTGTAAGTAATGATACATCAACCAATACCATGCAAATTAATTGGAATCCAAGTTCTGCAACTGATACATATGCATATATCATTTTTAAATTCTACAACGGATCTTGGTCTCCTGTAGATACTGTTTTTGGAAGGCTTAATACTTCTTATTATGACACTACAATAACTACATTTGGAAACCAATCTGTACAATATGCAGTTGCCGCAATGGATGGGTGTAGCTACGGAAATCCACCTCAAAATAACACCAGTCCAGCTGGTTTAGAACATCAAAATATATATTTAAATTCAACTTATGATCAGTGTACGGGTATAGTTAGTTTAAATTGGAATCCCTATATTAATTGGAGCCTTGGCGTTGATCGTTATGAGGTTTTTGTTAAAAATCAGCAGTCCAGTTGGAGTTTAGCTGGTGTTGCTGCTAATAACTCATTTAATTATTTTATACAGAATGGTAATTTAAATTATTCGTTCTTAGTAAAAGCTGTCGCAGATTCTACTCTTCATGCTTCTATTTCAAATCAAGTTGAATTTTTTGCAGTACAAAATCCAATTCCTCAGTATTCATACATATCAAGTACTAGCGTTTCTGGTGATTCAGTTCTGATCACTTATATAGGAGATAATTCCGTAGGCGTAAGTGAGGTATACCTTTATCGATCATTTGATAATGGAATCAATTTTACAAGAATTGACAGTGAGATAAATCCTGTTTTTCCGATCACATTTCATGTACTTGATGCAATGCCTAATGAACGATCAAGTATGTATCAGGTTTCTGTATTAGATGCGTGTGGAAATCAAATTGCTTATTCCAATGTGGGTAAAACCATTTTATTGTCTGTCGATAATAATGATTACGCTTTGAAATCTCTAAACTGGAATTCTTATATCCGTTGGGAAGTTGGAGTCGAAAATTATGAAGTACGTGTAAGACAGCAAAATATGAATAGTTTCCAAAATGTGGTCAACCTAGATTCATCTTTCAATAGTTATCTTCACGAAATTAATAACTTCATTACCCCTCCATTTGGAGGGGAGGTTTGTTATAAAATTAAAGCATTAGAGTTATTAAATTCATTTGGTGAACAAGGTATTAGTGAATCAAATGAGGTGTGTATTCAGCAGCAACTTATGGTTTCTATTCCTAATGCATTGTATGTAGGAGGGTTGAATGCTAATTGGAAACCAATTTTAAATATTGATGAAGTTGAAGAGTATAAAGTATCCATATATAATAGGCTGGGTCAATTGGTATACGAATTAGAAGACTATAATCAATTTTGGGATGGAAGTTATCAATCTACTGGAGAGCTTTCTTCAACAGGAGTGTTCATATATTTTATGGAATTTAAAACTACAGATGGAAATTACCATAATAGGAAAGGACATATCACAGTTATTAGGTAATTATGTTTTTTGTTTCTTCTTTTTTGCAGCTGGAAACAATATATTATTCAAAATTAACCTGTAACCTGGAGAATTAGGGTAGAGGTTGAGATCTGTAGGTGGATCATTGACAAAATGCCTGTAATCCTCGGGGTCGTGTCCTCCATAAAATGTCCATTGGCCTTTCCCAAATTCACCATGAATGTATCGCGCAGTTTTTAACGCTTTTGATTCTCCCATTATAAGCACATCAGATTTGATTAAAGAGGTTTTAAAATCCGTAGTTTGACCCATAAACCCTTTAATGACATTTGTGTGATTTTGACAGAGTAGGGTGGGTACAATATCCCATTTAGCTGAGAATTCAAATAAAGTAAAAAGGTCTTGTGTTTCAGGGATACGGTGTAGAGTTGTCCCATCTATATCTGAAAACTCATACTCTAAGGGATTCATTTTTAGTTTAAAGTTCTTAAATGCCAAGGTATTGTTGTAGTTGAGTTTAGATTGAGCTTGCGGATCTGCTTTATCTCCATCAAACATGTGCTCACAGATGTCTGTATTTTCAGCTGATAGTGCTATATCGTAAGAGTCTGTTCCTGAACACATTGTGAATAAAAACCCTCCTCCGGCAACAAATTCTTTAATGTTTTTAGAAACTTGTAGTTTTAAATGAGATACCTTTTCAAATCCTAACGAAAGTGCTCTTTGTTCTGAATCAGATTGTTGTTTTTTGTACCACGGAGCGTTCTTGTAATTTCTATAGAATTTTCCATATTGTCCAGTAAAATCTTCATGGTGTAAATGAAGCCACTCATATTTGAAAAGTTGATTTTCCACCACTTCCTTATCATAAATTTCATCATAAGGAATTTCTGCATAGGTTAGAACTAGTGTAACCGCATCATCCCATGGTTGTTTTCCTTGGGGTGTGTAAACGGCAATTTTTGGTGCTTTTTCCAGTTTTACCACTTCCATATTAACCTCAGGGTCACTTATCTCAGTTTTAATCGCATTTACTTTAGCGTCCGTTATTAGCTCATAAGTAACTCCTCTGATGGTGCATTCTTCTTGAATAGAATTATAATTAGTTACTAAAAAACTACCTCCTCTGTAATTCAGAAGCCACTCTACTTCTATTTCATTTTGTAATATCCAATATGCAATGCCATAAGCTTTAAGATGATTTCGTTGACCTTCCTCATCCATAGGAATTAATATTCTAGTGGCAAAAATATTAGTAGTAACAAAAACTAGTAAGAATAATATGGTAATTAGTCTTTTCAAATTAAACTTAAAAGTAATTAGAAAAAGGTTTAAATTGTGTTAAAAGGGATCATCTCCATCAAGATCATCATTCATTTTAGAAGGTAATGTAAATGAGGACGTGTCATTACCAAAATTTTGGTTTGGTTTTAAATCATTATTAAACATAAAATCATCTTGGCTTAATCCATCAAGATTTGAGAATTTGGCATATTTCCCCACAAATTTTAATCGAATATCTTTTAAGGATCCGTTTCTATGTTTAGCCACAATAATTTCTGCTTGTCCGTTACAAGGAGTTCCGTCAGGCCATTCTGTTAACTGATAGTACTCTGGTCTGTAAATGAAACAAACTATATCGGCATCTTGTTCAATTGCTCCAGAGTCTCTTAAATCGGACAGCATAGGACGTTTATCTCCTCCTCTAGTTTCTACTGATCTGCTTAGCTGTGAAAGTGCAATAATAGGCACATCTAGCTCTTTGGCAATCTCTTTTATTGACCTTGAAATATTACTTATTTCTTGTTCTCTGTTACCACCTTTCCCCCCAGAAGACATTAATTGTAAGTAATCAATAATGATAAGCTGAACATTATGCTGTTGCTTTAAACGTCTGCATTTTGCACGTAATTCAAAAATGGATAGCGCAGGGGTATCATCAATAAAAACAGGGGCTTCTGACAATGCTTTTGTTCTTTCAAAGAATTGTTCAAATTCATTTTTAGAAAAGTTTCCTCTTCTTATGTCTTCTGCAGGTATTTCAGCTTCTCCAGAAATTAAACGGTTTACCAACTGGATCGAAGACATTTCTAATGAAAAAATGGCAACTGGCTTCTGGTGATCAACGGCTACATTTCTGGCCATAGAAAGAACAAATGCTGTTTTTCCCATTCCAGGTCTAGCAGCGATGACGATCATATCTGATTTTTGCCAACCTGATGTGATTTTATCAAGTTCTGTAAAACTTGTTCCTACTCCACTAATACCATCTTCTCTTAACATGGCATTTTCTATTTCGCTTTGCGCTTTGAATAGAAGAGAAGCCATGGATTCATAATCTTTTCGGATATTACCTTCCGCTACAGCAAATAATTCACTTTCTGTTTCATCCAACAAGTCAAAAACATCCGTAGTTTCGTCATATGCATTCTGAATTACTTTCCCCGAAATTCGAATAAGTTCTCTTAAAATAAATTTTTGTACTAAAATTCTTGCATGGGCTTCAGCATGAGCTGCTGAGGCTACCCTGTTAGTGAGTTGAGAGATATAATATGCACCTCCAACTTGATCTAATTCTCCTTTTGATCTTAGTTTTTGGGTTACCGTTAAAATATCAATGCTTTCAGAAGCAGAGAAGAGTTCTTGTATAGATTCATAAATTTTTTTGTGTGAGTCTTTGTAAAAAATTTCGGGTCTGTGGATAATGTCTATTACATCATTTAACGGTGCCTTTTCTAACATTAGAGCGCCTAGTACCGCTTCTTCCAGCTCTAGTGCTTGTGGAGGTAATTTCCCAATAGTAGCTATATCAGCTGGTTTGGAAAATGTTCTAAGCGGTTTTTTATTTGTTAGTTCTAAACGATCAGACATCAGGCAAATGTAATTTAATATCTAATCTTCAATTCTTTTTTTGACTTTTAAAATTATCAAATAACTTTATTAACAAATGTTAGTAACTAATCCCATAAAGTTCAGTCTTGTTTTAATTCAGATTTTATGTGTATTAGGTTCTTGTCAAAAACAAGACAAAATTCCCCCCAGGATTAATGTAATTTCGCCTTTGAATAATACCTCATTTCAAATTCCATGTGTGGTTCAAGTTGAGGGTGAAGTCCATGATAATCAATCGCTTTCAAGAATAGAGATTTCCATTGTTGATGAGAACTTAGTACCAGTTACAACAGCTATTAGCCAAAATATAAGTGGAGATCAATTTGAATTCAATGAGCAATTTATTATCAATGATAGGTTGTTGCAGTCAGGAAACTACTTTGTGAAAGTGAGTGTAGAGGACGAAGAAGGGAATTTAAATTCTTCTTATACTTCTGTTTTTTTAAGTGAAGTTACAAGAGAATTATTGGGAATTTATCTTGTCTCATCTGATCAATCATCAACCAACCTAAGTTTCCTTGATGATATGGGAAATATTACATTAAAAAGTACCATTTCTGGAAACCATAAGGTGTCTGAGTCAAATTCAAAACATCAGTATATATTTTTAGGCACAGATATAAGCGGTATTTCTTTGGAAACAGACTTTTATACCACAAAATGGGAAGTTCCATTCCTATCTTCAACCTATGATTTCTTCCAAGATGTGAATAAAAGCAAGGATAAGGATCAATTGTACTTATCAAATGGAGATGGTGTAATTAGGAGATTTGATAAAAACGGGATCCAAATTGGTGGGTATATTGCTGATTTTCAAAATTGGTTTGCTCATTTTAATGAGGTGGATAATTATGTAATGGTAGATACGTATTCTAATTTATTCACAAGGTGGATCACCGTTTTCAATAAAAGTTTAGGTATTGAGTATACTCGAAAACCAATTACAGGCGAAGTAGTAGAAATTGGTCAGGTAAATAACAGTCTTTGTTTTGTGTTAATTCAGAATGGTAATGATTTCCATTTAGCTCATTATGACTTAAATACAAACAATTTATGGATTGATTGTAGTGTACAGAATAACCATTGTTATAATGCTCAAAAAAAGGGAAATTACTTGTATATAACCACAGATGATGGGCTATATAGATTTAATTACAATAACTATCAAATGCTTCCATTGATTGTGAATTTTCCGTGTTCACAAATCGACTTAGAAGATATTTCCGGTGATTTGATCATTTCTGATGCTCAAAATGTATATTTTTTTAATGAACAATTAGGCATATACAACTCTTTTGTCACCACAGATAGTGTAGAAAATGTCTTAGTGTATTATAATAAATAAGAAAACAAAGGGTCAATTACCCATATTACTAAACTTTTCTGTACGAATTGAAATTCTTTCTTCAACATCAATGGCTTCTAAAGCTTTGATATGTTTTTTTATCTCAGATTTAAGCTTTTTGGCCATTTTTTCTGGTTCAGCATGTGCTCCACCAATAGGTTCTTTAATAATACCATCAATGAGTTTTTGTTTGAGCATGTCTTTCGCGGTAAGTTTCAGCGCATTTGCTGCATTTTCTTTGTAATCCCAGCTTCTCCAAAGAATAGAAGAGCAAGATTCTGGTGAAATAACAGAGTACCATGTGTTTTCTAGCATAATTACTTTATCACCAATACCAATACCAAGCGCTCCACCTGAGGCGCCTTCTCCGATTACAATACATATCACAGGTACTTTAAGCAGTATCATTTCATATAGATTTCTTGCAATAGCTTCACCCTGACCTCTCTCCTCTGCTTCTAAGCCAGGAAAAGCACCTGGAGTATCTATGAAAGTAACAATGGGTTTATTAAATTTTTCAGCTAATTTCATCAATCTTAATGCCTTCCGGTAGCCTTCTGGATTAGCCATTCCAAAATTTCTATATTTTCTTTCTTTGGTGTTCCTTCCTTTTTGTTGTCCTATAAACATATAGGTTTTACCATCTACCTCTCCAAATCCGCCAACCATTGCTTTATCGTCTTTCACATTTCGGTCACCATGTTGTTCTAAAAAATTCCCATTGGTAATTTGTTTGATATAATCTAGGGTATAAGGTCTATCTGGATGTCTACTAAGTTGTACCTTTTGCCAAGGAGTTAAGTTGTTGAAAATAGTTTTGGTGGTTGTACTTAGTTTCTTTTTTAAGTCATTAACCGTAGAATTGATATCAACCTTACCCTTTTCGCCAATTTCTTTTGTCTGATTGATTTGATCTTTTATTTCCTTGATAGGATTTTCAAATTCTAAATAAGAACGTTCCATGTTGTGGTTATTATTTTGGGTGTCGAAATTACAAATTATTACATATTTCGTCTTTCATTTGTGCGTTGAATCTTGAAAGAATTCATCAAAAAGTTAATAACTTTAAGAAAGTGGGAAGAAAATCAGTAATAAAGAAAAGATATGTTGATCTAAAATTAAAAGAAAAGTATACCATCAAACTATTGGTTTACTTTCAGAAACATGGATTAAATGATTTCTCCATGTCAAAATTGGCATCTGATTTTAACATCAGTAAAACTACACTTTATAATCATTTTGATTCTAAAGAATCCATGATAGATGCGGCTGTAGTTTATAAATTAAATTCAATTAATGATTATAAAACTGTGTTATTTGACAAGGACCTAGATTACTTTGAAAGGTTGCGAAAAGCGATGCTTTTCTATTGTGTTCAGATTTTTGAAATGAGTAGAAATCTATTAAAAGAAGTTAAAGAAGAATATCCTAAATCTTGGCATAAAGTGGTCCTTTTTCAACAACAAATGTTACATGAATTGCAGGATTATTATAAATTGGGTCAGCGGATTGGACATTACCACAATGAATTTGAAGTTGATTTGCTTGTAGCTAATGACCAATCATTTTTTTTATGGCTTTCTCAGTATTATTTTCCTGAAAAATACAATCACGATATCGTATTTATTGTCAACCAATATTGTCGTTTAAAATTTGAAGGGATTCGTGAAAAACTCAATAAGCGTTGATATTTTCAAAAAAGAAAAGATTAAAATTTTTGTATAAAATAAAAAACATTTACTTTTGCAAGCCTATAATAAATGAACTATGAGCAAAAGAACATTTCAACCATCTAACAGAAAGAGAAAGAATAAGCACGGGTTTAGATCAAGAATGGCTACTAAGAATGGTAGAAAGATCTTAAATGCACGTAGAAGAAAAGGAAGAAAAAAATTATCTGTTTCCGATGAAGGAAACCATAAAAGATAAATAATTTAATATATTTTTTTAAAATCCTCTTTAGAGGATTTTTTTTTACCTAAGGAATCCAATTTTGTTTTGAAATTATCAATGCTTCCTGAACGGTGATTCTTTTTCCAAAATTGTAAGCAGTTACAAATGGACCTGGAAACTCATTTAAATTCAAGTCATTTCTCTTATTTCGTGCTTCCTTATATTGGCCAAAACGGCCTGTTGTGTATTTTATCCATCCATCATGGTTTTCTAAATCGAAGTTTTCAGAAAAATGGTACTTATTTTTTACATAATTTTTTGTAGCAATTCGGTGTGAAGCCAAAATCTGAACTCTATAATCAACATTTGTTTTTATTTTTTGTGAATTAACAATATTTGAAATTATACTTTTTTCTTCTTCTGCTGAATTCATTTTATTGTCAATGTTTTCTGCAACAATGATTTCCTCCTCAGGAATTTCAACATTTTCTGCAGCAATAATCTCCTCCTCAGGAATTTCAACACTTTTTAAAGTAGTATCTTCCTCAACTAAGTTATTATCAACATTTTGTAAGCTTATATCTTTCACAGAATCAGTCAAAGCAATCGATACATCTTCACCCTTATCATTTAATCTATTTGAATCTTGTTCAGGGTTGATTTCTTTCACAGAGTCTAATACTATTTCACTTAGTTCATTTACAGAAGAAGTATCATTGGTCAATGCATTGTACTTAAATGATGGGTCACTCGGTATATAATAGGTAATAGGAATTTCAATCCCATCATTATGCCCCTCTGCTATTAATCTTTCGGAAGCATATTCTCCCGTTATAAAAAAACTAGTATCTAGTCCTTTAGGGTTTGTTAATCTATAGCTGACGGTGAAACTTTCAATACTAGATGGAAGATCAGACCAAATAAATTTTGCTGCACCATCTATATCCTTGAAAATACTCCCTGCAGGTTCAATCGATGTGGCTATATATCCTTCCGGTAATTTGTCTTTTATCCTCGCAAAACCACTGTGCTTTCCTTTAGTAATGTGTATTTTAACAGTATAGTTTCCATTTTCACCCTCAATAGTTCTATTAGATGATACAGATGGCTCACCTCCTTGTGGAATAACTTCATTAACAAGAAATACAAGTTCTGGAATAGTCAATTGTTTTCTTTCATTTTTATTTATAAATGAAAAAGTTCCTGTGATTTTTTTTGTTCCAAATGAATTTTTACTGGCATCAATTAGATAGGTAATTTCTATATTTTTATTATTTGGTAAATCATACCAAATAAATAATGCTTCATTATTTTTAAATGTAAACGAAGATCCATCATTTTCTTTTTCAATTATTTGAACTCCCTCAGCTTGACTTAAATCTAATTTCAATCTTCCCGGACCAGAGAAGTCCATTTTGTTTATTGTAATTGTTGCTTCTATTTTTTCTCCAGCGTCAAGTTCATTAGCACTTGTATGAGTTATAGTAATATCTGCTAAGTTAAAAAAGGTACTTAAAGCAATTAAAATAATATTTATAAAGATGAATATGGGCTTTAACATAAGCAAACTTGAATTATACAAATCTACCTTTGCTAAATGCCTTATTCTATCTAGGCCAATTCAAATTATCCATAGAATATTGTTGAAAAGGGTTGTGTAATACCCTGATACAGGAACAACGTTAATCTTCTTTTAATGCTTGAAATAGGTGGGAGGTAAGTAAGTTTTCGTACTTATTACTTTCAGTAAACTCTCTTAGGCCAATTTTAGGAATAAAATTCAGTTCATTTGAATTGCTATCCAGTATACTTTTGATTTTATCTTCATTAGGTCGTATACTGTCTAAATTCGGAATAAGTTCTCGAATCTCCTCACTGTTATCTTGTATGGTACTATCAGAGAACGTTTGATTTCGTTGTACTTCAATTTCTAATTCGTTTTTAGACCTATTGAATAATAAACTATCTGTTATACCTCTACCCATCTCATCCACGTATTTGTAATTAGTAGAGTTAGGTTCCTTATCTATGTGATCTGGAACCCCGTCTTTGTCAGTGTCAATGGGACATCCTATTAAATCTACTTTAATCGATTTTGGAGTATGCGGACATTCATCTATAATATCTATTATCCCGTCGTTATCCTCATCTGATCTGTTGAAGCTTTCTATATCAACATCAATCTTCTCTTTTTTCTCAAAATGTAATTTATGAATTACGTAATTCATAGTGAACCCAAAGGATAAATAATAATCATCATTTCCAAAAGAAATATTATCAATCCAGTCTGTGAATAAATGATTATATGTTCCATAAACTCTACCTTGAAGATATGGGTTTATCTTCCATTTTATTCCAACAGTAACGGGAGCAACTAAGGAAATCGAATTGTAATTTATGGAATCATTTTCTAATGAAGTTTCGTATTCATAATCCCTGTAGAGCATAGATGCATTTGCTGCATTGGTGTCGCTTTCTGCAAGATCTCTAATTGTACCATCAGACCAATAATTATAACTTATGTTATTGGCGTCTAATAAATCTGTGTAAGAATCAAAAATAAAAAGTCCAGCCCCTACAGAAAGGTATGGAGAAATATTACTTTTTATATTCAAATAATGGTCAGAATTTAAAATCAAATTGGTACTTAGTTTAGTAAAACTGGATTCAAAGTTTAAATTATCTGTGACTATATTTGATCTGATGTTTTCAGAAAGTTTTCCCTTTACAAACATAACCTGTAATCCGATAAGATCACTAATTCTCTTTTCAATATCTAAAGATAAACAGGGTCTAGCATTGGTGAAAATTTTTCCAATAGAACGGGAGCCAATATCACCAAAAAAACTATTTATTTGAGGACCTGCTCCAATAGTGAGAATTTCTTTTTCAATTTCTTCAATTGTTTTTTGTGCATTGCAAACTAAGACCGAAAAAAAAAGGGCTATCAATAATTGTTTTCTCATATAGAATTGTAAAACAGTTTTTTTTAAAAGTTTGGCTTTAGATGATGGTCCTTGTAATAATCATTTATCATTTTAACCGCTTCTTCAGCTGTGTCAACGATTTGAATTAAATCTAAATCTTCTGGGCTTATGTTATTTTCTTCCGCAAGTAACACTTCTTTTATCCAATCAATAAGTCCATTCCAAAACGATTTACCAATTAATATAACAGGAAATTTTCCCGATTTTTCCGTCTGTATTAAAGTTAGCGCTTCAAACATCTCGTCTAAAGTTCCAAACCCACCAGGAAGAACAATAAATCCTTGCGCATATTTGATGAACATGACCTTCCTTATAAAAAAATAATCAAAATTAATGATTTTATCGCTGTCGATATATGGGTTTGCTTCCTGCTCAAAAGGTAAAACAATATTTAAACCAACTGACTTGCCTCCCCCTCTTTTAGCACCCTTATTTCCAGCTTCCATTATCCCAGGTCCACCGCCCGTAATTACTCCAAATTTTTGTTTTGTTAGTAAATAAGCTACTTCTTCTGCAAGTTGGTAATATTTGTTTTCAGGCTTTGTTCTTGCTGAACCAAAAATAGAAACGCAAGGCCCAATTCTTGACATGGTTTCAAATCCTTCAACAAATTCACCCATTATCTTAAAAATTTCCCAACTGTCTCTAGTTTTAATGTTATTCCAATCCTTCATGTTTATGCATTATTGTATTCCAAAGCTATAAATTTTCCAGTATAACTTTTTTTATTTTTCATTAACTCAGAAACTGATCCTTCAAAGACAACTTCTCCTCCATACATACCTCCTTCAGGTCCAAGATCTATAATATGATCAGCTTGAAGGATAACATCTAAATTGTGCTCTATTACTAGAACGGTGTTACCTAGCCTTATTAATTTTCTTATGACCTCTATTAACAAATTGATGTCTTCATGGTGTAACCCGGTTGTGGGTTCGTCCATAATGTAAAATGTATTTCCAGTTTGTTTTTTTCCTAGCTCTGCAGCCAATTTGATGCGCTGAGCCTCACCTCCAGAAAGTGTGGTTGATGATTGACCAATTTTAATGTATCCTAAACCCACATCTTGAAGTACTTTTATTCTGCTGTAGATGTAGTTGATTTCTTTGAAAAAAACACATGCATCGTCAATGGTCATGTTTAATACATCATTGATAGATTTCCCTTTAAATTTAACTTCAAGAGTTTCTCTGTTATACCTTTTGCCATTGCATTGATCACACTTTACGTAGACATCTGGTAGAAAATTCATTTCAATCAACTTCATTCCAGCACCAACGCATGTTTCACATCTCCCACCTTTCACGTTGAATGAAAAGCGTCCAGGCTTATAGCCTCTTATTTTTGCCTCAGGTAGTTGAGCAAATAAATCTCTAATCAGATTAAAAACACCCGTATAAGTTGCAGGATTAGATCTAGGAGTTCTTCCGATAGGAGATTGATTAATTCCTATCACTTTGTCAATATACTGAAGACCTTTTACTTGTTTATATGAGAGTGGCTCTTTTACAGCATTAAAAAAATGTTTATTTAAAATTGGGAAAAGGGTCTCATTAATCAGGGTAGATTTTCCACTTCCTGAAACACCAGTTACCCCAATAAAGCTATTAAGAGGGAACGAAACACTTACCTTTTTAAGGTTATTTCCACTTGCATCTATTAATTTTAAATGATGATTGGAAGTTACATCCTTTTGTTCCAGTTTGGGCGGTGTAGATTTAAGAAACTTAGCTGTAATTGATTTGCTTTCATCTAATTTATCAGGGCTGTTTTCATCTATTATATATCCGCCAAGATGGCCTGCTTTTGGACCAATATCAATCACCCTATCAGCTGCTTTCATGATATCCTTGTCATGTTCAACAACAATTACCGTATTACCTCTGTCTCTTAATTTTTTGAGTGAAGAAATCAATTTATGATTATCTCTTTGATGTAATCCAATTGAAGGTTCATCTAAAATATACAATACGCTGGTAAGTTCCGATCCTATTTGAGAAGCCAATCTGATTCGTTGTGCTTCACCACCTGATAATGTTGCTGCAGGAAGGTTCAGATGTAAATATTCTAACCCCACGTTTAACAAAAAACCTATTCTATTAACGAGTTCTTTAATTAAATCTTTAGAAATGGTTTTTTCTTTTTCATTAAATTTTGAATAGCTTTCTTCTACCCACATTTGGAGTTCTTTAAGGTCCATTTTAACCACTTCACCTATGTTTTTATCAAATATGGTGTACCACTTGTGATGATCCTTAAGTCTAGCTCCGTTACATTGCTTACACTTTGTTTTTTGTAGAAAATTAGCAGCCCATCTTTTTATTTTATTACCACCTTCTTTATGGTGTCTTAAAATAAAATTGCAAACTCCTTCATATCCGTTAAGAACTTGATGTACCCCGTTTTCACCCAAAATTTTTATCAATTTCTGGGTTCCAAAAAGAATTTCGTGTAAACAAGTTTCAGATAACTTTGAAATGGGGGTATCCAACGAAAATTCGTGATGTTGCAGCAAAAGATTTATTTGTTTGAAAGTCCAGTTGTTTTCAAATTTTCCTAGCGGTTCTATTCCTCCCTTTTTTATTGATATTTTATCATCTGGTATGATTTTATCTTTTTCAATTTCGTGTGTATAGCCTAATCCGTTACAATTAGAACAAGCCCCCTTAGGTGAATTAAATGAAAAAAGATTGGGTTCAGGTTCAGGTAATGATATTCCAGAGTCTGGACACATCAACAACTTGCTTAAAATCTTAGAATTTTCTTTTGAATCGATTAGTTGAATCTCATTCTTTCCTTTTTTTAGTGCTAGTGCTACACTGTCTTTAATTCTTTTGGAGTTTTTTTCACTTATTGTAACGCTATCAATAATTAGCGAAATATCATGGGTTTTGTAGCGATCAAGTCTGAACCCAGCAGATAATCTTTTTAATTCTCCATTAATGAAGACTTTTGAGAAACCTTGTTTTAAAAGCTGATCAAATAATTCTCGGTAATGGCCTTTTCTTGATTTTATAATTGGAGCTAAGATGGTTATAGTTTGTTCTTTGTAATTTTGATGAATCAGTGAAACAATTTCTTTCTCATTGTAGCTCACCATTTTCTTCCCTGAGATTGGAGAAATAGGAGTTGAGACTCTAGCAAATAATAGCCTTAAAAAGTCATATATCTCAGTAATTGTACCAACCGTAGATCTTGGGTTTTTGGATACGGTTTTTTGTTCAATAGCAATAACAGGGCTTAATCCTGAAATATGGTCTACATCTGGCTTTGTTAATTTTCCCACAAATTGACGAGCATAAGCATTATATGTCTCTAAGTATCTCCTTTGGCCTTCCGCAAATATGGTGTCAAAAGCCAATGATGATTTGCCACTTCCACTTAAACCTGTTATCACAATCAATTGATTGTGGGGAATTTTCAAGGTAATATCTTTAAGGTTGTGCGTTCTAGCCCCTTCTATGTGAATATGATTAGACAAAATAATTAAGCTAAAGCAAATCTAGATTTTATTGGCGTTTGTCTTTGTGTTGTTGAGTAGTAAAATAAAGTGATAGGAAAATAGCCAAAAAATAGATTATGTAAAGGGTTGTATTAATCCAAGTCCAATGATGTACAAATCGATAAATAGAAATAGCTATAATACAAGATAAAAAAGAAATTCCTGCAAAAATAAAACTTATTTGGGTGTCATTAAATCCTAAATAAGAAAGATGATGAGTTGTGTGATCTTTTCCTCCGACAAATGGGGATGATTTCCTTGCAATACGGTTAATTACTACACTAGTTGTATCTACAATGGGTAGTGTAAAAACAATCAATACAGTAACAATTTGTTTGGTTGGAATAGTGGTGCGAGTTTTGAAGTCTTCAATATTCCAAAAATATTTGATTCCTATTATGGCAACTAAAAGACCTAAAAATTGACTGCCTGAATCACCCATAAACATTCTGGATGGATGAAAGTTATAGAAAAGAAATCCAATTAATGAACCAATAGCTCCTAAACAAATCATGTAGTCATATTTTTCAAATCCGCTGTTGAAACTTAAAAATATGATAGCTGTGGTAATTATAAAAAAAGAAGTCTGAGCAGTTATACCGTCCATGTTATCTAACATATTAATAGAGTTCATCATGGCCACAACCCAAAAAATAGTGATGCTATAGTTTAAATAATTACTTTCAAACAGTTGTATAACTAGGGATTCATTTTGATTGGTATATTTTGAGGATATGATTAATATAATGCCACAAAAGACTTGAACAAGGAATTTGAGACGTGGTTTGGTGTTATAAGCATCATCAGCTAGCCCCATGAGAAAGGCTAGTGAAATAGCTCCTATAACCCCAATTACTTGTCCGTCATTAAATAGACTCTGTGAATTAAAAAATATTCCATAACAACCAGTAGAAATTAAAAACGAAATATAGAAAGATATTCCACCAAGTGATGGTTTTGAAACTGCGCTCCATCGGATTATTGGCTTTTCATTATTTCTTATACCTAATGTAGTGGCGAACTTTAATAAAATGGTATTAATTAAAATACAGAATAAAATAATGCTTATAAAAAAGCCTGTGTAAATTAGAAATATGTATTCTTCACTTGCCATTTAAAACGGAGATACAAAAGAACTAAAATTTTGCATAAGCTGGTCTTTTTCAGAAACTAATGGGTTTTTAATGTTCCAGCCAATATTTAAATTACTGTCATTCCAAATAATCCCATCTTCAGAATCTTTGTGATAATAATTGGAACATTTATATGCAAAAATAGTATCATCCTTTAGAGTCAAAAATCCATGAGCCATTCCTTCAGGGATATACAATTGGTGATGATTTTTCTCAGTTAAATACGCTGCTACATATTCTCCGTAAGTATCAGACTCTTTTCTGATATCTACCACCACATCTAATACCTCACCTTTTATGACACTGACTAATTTTGCTTGTGCAAAGGGTGGGTGTTGAAAATGAAGGCCTCTTAGTACATTTTTACTAGAAAGAGACTGATTATCTTGAACGAAGTGTACATCTAAGCCGGTAGCTTCGTTAAATTTATTTGAGTTAAAGTTTTCAAAAAAATACCCTCTGTTATCCTCAAAAACTTGAGGTTTAATTAGAAATACACCATTAATATTGGTCTCTTTTGCTTCCATTCCTTTTGAACATGCTTAATAAGCGTTCAAAAATACTTTTTTTATTTAAAAAATTATCATCCGAATAATACGAAGTGTAAGCTTTTGAGCCGTAGCCGTAACCATATCCATATCCATATCCATATCCGTATCCATACCCGTATTTGCTCCCATATCCTCTGTTATTGGACTCTACTCCATTTAGTACAACAGAGAGCTTAGATAAGTTATTTTCATTAATCAATCGATCCACATTTTGAATGAAATTTTTTCTAGAAAAATTAGCTTTGAATACGTAAATGGGATAATCACTCATATTAAGTACAGGTATACCATCTGTAACCAAACCCACGGGCGGGTTGTCAATAACAATAAGATCGTACGTTTTCTTTAATTGGTAAATTGCACTTTCAAATTCATTACTGACTATCAATTCTGAAGGATTGGGCGGTAGTGTGCCAGCAGTAATGTAATCTAGATTTTTTAATGGACTATTTTTTATACATTCTGAAATTTGATTTTTTCCTACCAAAATTTCTGACATTCCCTTATCGTTTACAACCCCAAACCCAATATGAATTTTAGGTTTTCTCATATCTAAATCAATGATAACTACTTTTTTGCCTGTAAATGCAATGATTCCTGCTAAATTGATGGCTAAAAATGTTTTTCCTTCACCTGAAATTGTACTGCTAATTGCAATGATTTTTGAACTTTTTTCATTATTGATAAATTGAAGGTTAGTCCTCATTGCCCTGAAAGATTCTGTAACCATGGATTTTGGACTTTTATCCACTATTAGTTGAGAAACTTCAGGTTTTGTCTTTAATAAAGGTACCATCCCTAAAATCCCAATGCTTCCTTCTGAATATTTAGAAATCTCGTGTAAAGATGTAATTTTGTCGTGTGTTAGGTAATTTATTAATGCAATTAAAGCAGAAATTATAAAAGCTAAAACTCCTGCTAAGCTGTAAGCTAGAATTGGTTTTGGAGAAATAGCTTGTTCATTTAATGGTGCTGGTTTTAAAATTTCATTGTAAGTTGTTATTCCTGCCTTTGATAATTCATATTCTGTTTCTTTCTCAAGAAGTAATGTATAATACTTATTGTTTATTTCGTGTATTCTTTCTAATCTAGTGAGTTCTAATTCTTTTTCCGGCAACGACAATAATTTTCTTTCGATTAACCTAATCTTTTGATTTATCTCCTTATTTTTTTTGATTTTGTGCTGCTTGATCATTTTGATAGCTTTTCTCATGTAAATGATTTGCTCTTCAATTTCATTATTTAAAATAATCATGTTTTCGTTATTAGACGTCACATCTCTAGAAAGTTCATCCCTTTTGATAACATTTTCTTCCAGATTTGAGATCATTTCCTGTACGATCTTGTCATCAAAAAATATTTTAGATAATAAAAGACTTTTAATTGAATTGGAATTGATTTCACTGGAGACTGAATTTTTAAACATACTGTTAAATTGCTCAAGTAACTCAATATCAACTTGATTTTGGATTATGATATTCTCTAATTCGTCTAACTGAGATAAGCTGGACTGTTTTCGAATATCTGACGATTTAACATTATTTTCTTTCTTAAAAATTTGAATTTCACGTTCGCTATCTTTTAGCCTAACATCTACGCTATCTTTTTGAGCATTTATGAATTCCACAATTTTAACCGAACTAATTGCTTTTTTAGTTAAATCGTAGTCGATGTATGATTTCGCTATTTCATTACACACATCTTGGGCATAAATTGGGTTAGTATGTTTGTAGTTTACACCAATAGTGCTCGCTGCATAATCCAGAATGTTTATTTTAAGATGCTCAGTAATTTCCTGTCTTCTTTGAGTGAGAGTAGGGATTATAAAATAATAATTGTAATTATTGAGAGATTCTATAAATGAATTAAGGGTTCCAGAAACAATCAATTTTCCTGAAAAGTACTCATTACTGAAGAAAGAATTGTTTTTAATGTACTCTGCATAAATAATGCTTTTAGTGCTGTTTGTGATCTTAAAATATTCGTTATCAAATGATATATACAGTGGGGTAGAACTTAAAGACAAATTTTTTAGTTTAAAATCAACCAATTTGAAAGGTGATCTCTTGTATAAGTCCCTAGTAAGAATGTCTCCTTCACTGTAATATTGAATCTCTGAATTTAAATTTTGAATAGTTTTGTTGATTATTTTTTGAGATTTCATTAATTCAACTTCACTATTAATATTAGTTTGTTGTTGATAAGAATAAATATCAAGGAATTCGTCTGGTTGTTCTTTTATGTTAATTTGAATGGTAGTGCTTGTTTCATACATTTTAGGTGTGTATCGCATGTATATAAATGCCCCAAAAAATAGTGCCAGAAATGATAAAAGTATAATCCATTTTACTTTACCTAAAAGATAAATAAATAACCCTATTTCAAAATCCTTGCTTAAGTTCGAAATTCGGTCCCTGTAGCGAAGTAAATTTTCCTCTGTTTTTTTTAAATCTTCTGGAATCATGGATTAAATTGAGTTAAAGCTAGCCATATAAATGAAATGGTTGAAGCAAAGGATAATATGGGATTTATATCTTCCATTATTTCAGGAATAATGTTAATATTTGGTTGAATGTAAATGATATCGTGGGATTGCATAATCATATTACCATGTTGTATACCATCTATTGTAGAAAGATCAACTTTGAAAATTTTAATGCCTTCTTTTGTTTTTCTAATAATCTTAATTTTTCTAGCATTATTGTCCTTTCGAATACCACCAGCTGTGGCTAAAACTTCAAATAAAGTCATATTATTGAAAGTTAATGGAATTACTTGAGCTTCACCTCCTGTTGATCCACTAAATAGAAATATTCTTCGACTATTTACTCTTAAAAAAACATAAGGGTCCACGTAAAATTCAGAAAATAATTCTTCTAAGTACAGTTCAGCCTCTCTAGCTGTTTGCCCAACAAGATTTACATCTCCTACTATAGGTAATTCAACTAAACTATCTTGTCTCACCATATAATTTATCCCAAAATTTCCATTCATCCCCCCACCCATCATCATACGATTTTGATTAGTACCGTTCTCATTGAACATATCAATTAACTGGAACCCATTATTTGTATATAGTTGAAAAATGAGTTGATCATTCATAGCAATTTTATACTCAACATCATTCATCAAACTCGTAATAGTATCGAACTGGTAATCCTTCGAAGTGCGTAGCATTCTATTTGAGTTAATAGTGCAAGAATCAAATAAGAATAAAAGCAAACAGGTGAATATGGGTATTTTGATATACTTCATTATACAAAGATAGAAGTATTTTCCTAAAATACAAAGAACTTTGAATTACAAAGTTTTATCGTATAGTGCTTTTGTATTTAAAATTAGATTTTCAAAAGAGTATTGGTATGATCTTTGTGCTCCTTTCTTAGACATGTCATTTCTAATATATTCGTTTTCAATAAGTTTCAGAAGATTATTTGAAAATTGTTCGATATCCCCAATTTCAGATAAGTAACCCGTTTCGTTTGCTGAAATTATATTCTCAATTCCTCCGACATTAGTGCTAACAATCGGATTGCCGCTTGCTTGAGCTTCGATTAGACTAACAGGTGTGCCTTCATTTTTAGATGTGAGGCAAATAATATCCATACCAGCATTTACTTCATCCACATTTTTTATCCAAGAGGTAAACTGAAATAATGCAGGGGTACTATTTGAACTATAGGATAAATTTTTTGACTTGATGAGTCCTTGAACGTTAACTTTTTCTTCTCCATCTCCCACAATAAAAACCCTGATATTTTTTGATGTTTTTTTAATAACTTTTTCTATTACGTGAATAAAAAATACATGATTTTTTATTGGTACAATCCTACCAACTATTCCAATGGCAATATCATTTTCTTTAATGCTCCACTTCGATCTAAACGCTTTTCTTTTTGCTTCTGTATTAGAATAAAAGGGTGCCAAATCAAACCCAAGAGGAATAACCTTTATTTTTTCAACTGGGCAGATTCGATGAATTTCACTTAATTCTTTTTTTTGTAACTCACTAATGGCTATAATATTTGTACTCTTTTTGGCTAATCTTCTTTCAATCTTTTTATAAAGATTGGTTTTTAAACTTCCAAAATAGGAGTGAAAAACATGGCCGTGAAAAGTGTGATAAATTTGAGGAGTTTTAGCATTGAATGCTGCTCTTCTTCCTAATGCTCCCGCTTTTGAAGCATGTGTATGGACGATGTCAGGTTTGAAATCCTGTATTATTTTTTGAATTTTATGGTAAGCAACACGGTCATTTTTAGGACTTATAGATCTTTGCATCTCAGGGATGATAACAGGATCTAGTCCCAGTTGCTCTATGATGTGCATGGAACTTCCCTCTGATTCTTCATGATTTCCTCCAACTAATAAAGTTTCATATTCATCAGATAAATATTTGGTCAGCAGTCCTGCATTGTAGGTAGGTCCTCCAAGATTAAATCGATTAATGATCCTTAAAATTTTCTTTTTTGATTTCATAGATCAAAAAATATATTTTTTTAAAAAATTATTTAGTACAATTATAGTCCAAATATGATAAGGTGCATTTCCGATCGGATTTTCAAACCAACTCTTTTTTAAGCTTACAATTCCTTTTTTTGATAATATTCCTTCTTTTACGGCCACATTATTTTCAAATATTTCATCATCAATAAAAGATTTTAATTTCCCTCTAAACCATTTGTCAAGAGGAATTTCAAATCCGTGCTTTCTGCGGTTAAATACTTCTACTGGTAATTCATCTTTAAACGCATCTTTAAGTATTTTCTTTCTACTTGAGTGATCGATCTTATATTTAGAAGGTAGAGAAAAAACGTATTCTACCAATTTATGATCTAAAAATGGAGTTCTAACTTCAAGGCTCTGGGACATACTCATTAGATCTACTTTTCTTAACATATCATTTTCAAGTACTAGATTAAAATCCATAAATAAGAAATCATTAAAAACATCACCTGATTTATCAATATGTAATTCGTTTCTAACATCATAGTATAAATCAGAGAGCTGGTGAACCATTTCCTGATCCATGAATGAAGCCCATTGAAAATACCTTTCTTCATTATTCAAATTTAGTCCCTGGTGTAATTTATGTAATTGTCTGCCCAAGTTGCCTAGTTTCGAATTTCTTGATGAGGGAAGTAGTTTAGATAAGTTCCCATAATTTTTAATGAGTTTTGTTTTCCAATTTTTTTGCAATGAAAAGTAAAGGGCCTGGTGTTTATTGTACCCACTAAACAATTCATCAGCTCCATCTCCAGATAATGATACCGTGACGTGTTTTTTTGTTTCTTGAGAAAGTAAAAAAACATTGAGTGCTGAAGAATCTGCCATGGGTTCGTCTAGGTAATCTAAAAATTGATCTAAATGATTAAATAATTCCTTGTTTGTTAGCTGAAAGCAGTGGTGTTTTGAACCAATATGCTTTGCCACATCTGCTGCGTATTTTGACTCATCAAATAAGGGTTCATCAGGGAATCCGATAGAGAAAGTTTCTAAATTGGACTTGTGTTTTGCAGATATTGCAGAAACAATACTTGAATCGATCCCTCCGCTTAAAAATGTGCCTAATGGTACATCTGAAATTAATCTTTTCTGAACAGCCTTGTTCAAAAGATCTTTTACTTTCCTTTGAGCAGTTGCGTAGTCGTCAGTACTTTTTTCACATGGATAATAAGTAAAATATTTTTCAATAGATACTTTTTTATTTTCTATTTCTATTAGACGTCCAGCTTGAAGTTTCTTTCCATTTTTTAAAATGGTTCTAGGTGAGGGTATGTATGTAAATTGTAAAAACTGGTTCAATGCAATTTGATCTAGTTCTTTACTTATTGGATAACACATCAACGATTTAAGCTCAGATGAAAATATGAACTGATTTTCCTGATGGCTATATAGTAGCGGCTTTATCCCGAATCGATCTCTTGCTAGTAAATAGTAGTTCTTGATTTTATCGTAAAAGCAGAATGCAAAAAATCCATTGAGTTTTTCTATAAACGATTTTCCCTCTAAAATCAGCCCATTTAAAAGTACTTCTGTATCAGATGAAGTTTTTATGTTAACGCCATAACTTTTTTCTAAATCACTTCTTAAATTATCAAAATTGTAAATTTCACCGTTGAAAATAATGGTATATCGATTATTTTCTGATATCATGGGTTGGTTAGCTGCTGGAGAAGTATCTAATATACTTAGTCTGGTGTGACCTAACTCGCAATTTTCATCTCTATATATTCCATGTGCATCAGGACCTCTGTTTTTTAATTTTTGTAGTGCGGAGTCCAGATGAGATTTGGGGTGATCTATAGGTTGATTAAGTGAAATAAAACCAGCAATTCCACACATTAATTTTTCTTTTTTGGCTAATTTAACGATTGGAACGAATTTTGGTTGTATTTACTTATGCTTTTGCGCTTTCTAATCTTATTTTTTTTTCATTTAAACTTATTTTTTGTTGTTGCTCAACATAACGAATTAGAAACAGCTCTCGAAAAATTTAAAAATAATGCTAATCTTACTTCAGCTCACATTGGTGTTCAATTGTTAGACTCCGATGGGGAAACAAAATTACTGAGTTACCAAGATGATAAACTATTTATACCCGCTTCAGTCACTAAGCTATGGACAACAGCCATGGCTACGAGGACATTAAAGCCTAAGTATAAGTTCAAAACTGTTGTAGGCTATTGTGGAGAGTTAGATACTTCAAATCATACATTGAAGGGAGATTTATATTTTATAATGACTGGTGACCCAAGTCTTGAGAGTAGGTTCATAGAGCAAAGTTTTTTAAACGATTTAAGACAAATATTAATTAAGCGAAAAATAAAGGTTATAGAAGGAAGTATAAAAATAATACCTGCGGATGATAACTATCACACTTGCAGCCAATGGTTATGGAGTGATTTGGGAAATTACTACGGGGCAGGATATTCCACCTCAACTTTTATGGATAATATGCTTGAATTGTATTTTAATACTAATTTTTCTATTGGTGATACTTGCAAAATTTTAAATGTAATACCCAACTCAGCTACTTTTCTGTTAACCAACGAAGTTACCGTTGGAAACCAAAATCGTGATTTATCCTATGCTTTTGGAGCACCTTTGCAGGAAGAAAGGGTTATAAAGGGTAAACTACCAAAAAGAAATTCACCTTATAAGGTAAAAGTGTCTATGCATGATCCAAAAGATTTTTTAAATGAATCAATTAAAGAGTTGATGAAACTTTTAAACATAAGAGAACTAAACAATTCATTTGCTTTGAATACACTAACAGATACTTTAATGGTGTATCATTCACCAGAACTGAGTGAACTTGTTAAAATAGTCAATTTTGAGAGCAATAATAATTATGCAGAGCACCTCATGGTAGAGTGCTCAAAAGAATATACCGATTTTCTTCACATTGATACTGCTGCGACATTCATGGAAAGTTATTGGTCTCAAAGCTTTCTAAACGAAGTTTATTTTAGCGATGGTTCAGGATTATCCAGAAAGAACTTAGTAACTCCTCAAGCCATGAACGGACTACTTGTACATATTATGAAAGATTTTTATCCAAATGAGAAAGAATGCATATTGGGTTCTCTCCCAGTTGCTGGAATTTCAGGTACATTAAAATATATTGGTAAAAAAACAGCAATTGAAGGTAATTTTATAGGTAAAAGCGGATCTATGGGTGGAGTTAGATGTTATACGGGTTATCTTAAAAAAAACAAGGAATACTTTCCATTTACGGTTATGGTGAATCATTTTTTAGTTTCTGATGCTAAAGTCAGAAGAGCTATAGAAAATCTAATGGAGGAAATCTATCTAGCCTTATAGTAATTAAGGAAATTTTGGATACTTTTTGAAATCTGGCTTTCTTTTTTCTAAAAAAGCATTTTTTCCCTCCTCAGCTTCTTCTGTGCCGTAAGCCAATCTTGTTGCTTCCCCAGCATAAATTTGTTGTCCAACTAATCCATCATCAATTAAATTAAAACCAAATTTGATCATTTTTATGGCAGTAGGACTTTTCATCATTATCTCTTGAGCCCAGTCATAAGCAGTTTGTTCAAGTTTTTCGTGTGGTACTACTTTATTAACCATCCCCATTTCGTAAGCTTCTTGTGCGGAATAATCACGACCCAGGAAAAATATTTCACGTGCTCTTTTTTGTCCTACTTGTCTAGCTAAATATGCTGATCCAAAACCACCATCAAAGCTTGCCACATCTGCGTCAGTTTGTTTAAAAATCGCATGCTCTTGACTAGCTAAAGTCATATCACAAACAACATGCAAACTGTGTCCTCCACCAACGGCCCAGCCTGGTACGACTGCAATAACTACCTTGTTCATGAACCTAATTTGTCGCTGTACATCTAAAATGTTAAATTTATTAACTCCATCAAGGCCTTTGTATCCTCTTTTTGCTCTAACCCGTTGATCTCCCCCTGAACAAAAAGCCCATCCACCATCTTTTGGAGAAGGTCCTTCTCCTGAAATAAGTACTACTCCTACATCTTGACTTTCATGACATATGACAAGTGCATCCAAAAGTTCATCTACTGTTTTTGGTCTAAACGCATTTCTCACTTCTGGACGATTGAATGCTATTCTTGCAACCCCATCTGCCATTTTAAATGTGATATCATCGTATTCTCTAATGGTTTTCCAGCGGATCATATTTGTTTTACTTTTTAATTACGCTAAAGTAGTCATTTAGAATTTTTTCATTTTCAACATTACCAGTGAAAAACTCTACTATCTCAAATTGATTACTTTCCAAAATAGATGGTATAATTTGCTCCGCCTCATTTTCGTTTTTAGCACAGTGGTAATTTAAATGATGAGTCTGGGCAATACTTTTAAGACTTAGTTCGTGTTTTGTCTCAAAATATTCTTCAAGAAATGGGGTGTTTTTAGGTCCTGAAATAATTTTAAAAATTCCACCTCCTTGATTATTGAAAACAAATAGCTTTAAGTTATTAGGTATATAGTTATTCCATAATCCATTTTGGTCATAAATAAAACTCAGATCACCTGTGATTAATATATTCGTTTTAGAATGTACACTTGCACTCCCTATAGCGGTTGAAGTGGATCCCTCGATTCCGCTTATTCCTCTGTTTCCAAAGTAATTTAAGTTCTTTTTGGTGTCAAATAGTTGAATGTATCTAACACTTGCACTGTTTCCCATTTGAATGATGAAATTATGATTCAAATATTTCTGTAGAATGTAATGGGCTTTTAAGTCAGACCATATACATGATTTTTCAAAAATAGCGTGGTTTTTTGATGCTATTAAATCTTCTTTTTTCCAAAGCTTCTGAAATTCATTTTCTTCTTTTTTATCTTTTACATGGCTTGTTAACTGTTTTAGAAAATTTTTGGGTTCAATAGGTAAAAATGCAGTAAGTGAAGAAAACACATCTTGCGCTCTGTTTGTATCCTCAATATGCCAATGTTCAACAGGGTTATACTTTCTAAATAACTTTTTTAATTTTTTGGAAATGATTGAATTTCCAATAGTCATCACCAGCTCAGGTAAGAATTCTGGCCTGCCGTAAATTCTTTCTAGTGTCCTGTCAATGCAGCTGATTATATGATCACCATAAATATTGGATGTGCTTTCAGATAGAATACATACATCCTGTCGCTGATGCAATTTGCTTATGGTGTTATTTAGCTCATCGTCAGGATTTAAAGAACCACATACAATCATTTTTTTTTGAAATTTATTCCATCTTTTCAATAAGATTTGAAATTGATCATTTGAAATTTGTTTACTTATACCTACATATTCAATTTTTCTTACTTCCTTTTCTGCTTGCGGTACTGTTTTATAAAGTGGTTCTCTAAATGGAAAGTTGAGGTGAACGGGCTTAGAAGTTGTTTTTGCAGTTTGAATGGCTTCATTTATAATTACACCGGTTTGCCACAGTGCATCAGGGTGATCAAGCATAGGTAGCTGATAGCTCTTTTCAATATAATTTGAATAAATGTTTTGTTGTCTCATAGATTGGCCTTCGCCATGATCTATCCATTCTGGAGGTCTGTCAGCAGTTATTACAATAAGAGGGACTTTTTGATAATAAGCTTCTGCAACTGATGGGGCATAATTTAAAGTTGCGCTTCCAGAAGTAGAGCATATGACAGCAGGTTTTTTAGTCTGTTGTGCAATGCCTAAAGCATAAAACCCTGCTGATCGTTCATCCACAATAACTTTTTTCTCAAAAAATGATGAACTATTAAATCCTATAACAAGGGGAGCATTTCTAGATCCAGGTGAGAAAATGACATGTTTTATAAGATGTTGCTCTAGAAGTTGAATCAATACTTGGACCCTGTAAGATGCTGAAGTCATTAGGCGAATTTCTATATTTTTTTGATTACTGACAAAAGCGTTTCGGCTTTAATTTCTGTTTCACGAAATTCGTCTTCAGGTTTACTTTCAGCTGTAATACCACCGCCAACATATAAGCTTAATTTATTCTGGAAAATTTTAGCACATCTAAGGTTTACAAATATTTCAGTAAAATCATTATCTAAAAAGCCAAGATACCCACAGTATAAATCTCTATCGTGAGATTCATTTTCATGAATCCAATTTATAGCTTTTTGGGGTGGCAAACCTGCTACAGCTGGTGTAGGGTGGAGTTGATTAAGAAATTCATTTAAATCCGTATCCAATTTGAATTTGAATTTTTGATTTAAATGTTTGATGTTTCCTGCAACAAATTCTTCGGAGCTTGATTCATATTCAAGTTTTCCTTGGCTTTTGATTATTTCTCTTACAAAATCAGTTACGTATTGATGTTCATTAATTTCTTTGTTTCCCCATTTCTTATAATCATTTTTCTCTTTACTCCCTGCTAATGCTTGAGTTTGATAAGATGTGGAGTTTCCACTAATCAATATTTCTGGAGTTACCCCGATCCATAATCCAAATTCAGCGTGATTTAGTATGTATTTGAATCCGTGACTATATGAATCACATAGGTGCTTAAAAATATCGAAAGCATTTTTCACATCATACGTTTCTTGTTTAATTCTGCTTAAAATGCATTTTTTAAAATATCCATTCTTACATTTTTCAATTATATCTGAAGCATGTTGTATGTAAGTGATTTTTTTTTCCGGAATTTCTGTATTAATGTGACTAGTTTCTATGTAGACATTTTCTTTTAGTGTATTAAAGGATGTGATTAAATGAAATATTTCTCCTTTAAATGTACTTAAAACAAACGCATTTGAAATTGCATTAACAGAACTTTTCTTTTTCCATTCCCCTATTCCGATATATGAAATATTGGAGTGAGGTTTTTGAAAAATGACAAATTCTTTTTTGTCATTTAAATGAATCATTAGAGAGAGGGTCTTTTTAGAATCATGACTGTTAATCTACATAACGAAACCAGCTTATCTTGTTCATTTCTGATTTCAATATTCCAAATGTGTGTAGTTCTACCTTTATGTACAAGAGTTCCTTTCCCAGTAACATATCCTTCATGTGCACTTCCTACATGATTTGCATTAATTTCTAGTCCTACCGCAGATTCTTTTTTTTTGTCTATTATTATGTATGAACCTGTACTTCCAATAGATTCGGCAAGTGAAACACTTGCACCACCATGAAGAATTCCCATGGGTTGTGAAGTTTCATCCTTTACAGGCATTTTAGCTTTAATATAATTTTCTCCTATTTCGGTAAATTCAATTCCAAGATGTGTAAGTAGGGTCCCTTGGGATATTATGTTTAAATGTGCTGGAGTTAGATTTTCTGGAAACATATCTATTTTTTGATTATCAGCTTATTCGTCTTGTTTTTGCCCGTGACTACGTAGTAAACTCCGTTAGCCATCTTAACTTGAATAGTTTGTGTAGTTGACCTATTAATCACGTCTTGATGATGTATTTCTTTACCACTAATATCGAAAATTTTCACATAATTGGGAAGGTCTTTAATAGACCTAAATTCTAAGATAAAATTCCCGTTACTTGGATTTGGCTTCAAGATAAATTTGTTTCCAACGTATTCATTTAATCCAGTATTGGTGTTGATTATGGTAATATCAATTTGATCTTGATCAAAACAATTTCCATTCGACCCTGTAAATGTTACTTGATATGCACCAGTAGAAGTATAAGCATGTGAAGTATTTTGTGTTGTTGCAGAATTTCCATCATCAAAGTCCCACAAGTATTGTGTTGCATTTGTAGCTGTTCCATAAAAGTCCAGAAATGCATAGGTGTATCCAAATGTATTACTTGATGTAGCACTTACTTGTGGAGTGGGTGAAACATTAACAGTAGTATTTGTAGAAACAGAGCATCCATATGCATCTATCAATGTAACTGTATATGTTGTAGTCGAATTAGGTGAAACCACTATTGTAGATCCACTACCCAAATTATTATCCCATTGGTATGTACCGGCACTACCTGCTCCAGAAGCAATCAATGTGGCATTGTCACCCTGGCAAATGGTTTGATTTTGACTAATTGTTGGAATAAAAGTTAGCTCTGCAATGATGTAATGAGCTAAAGTGTATCCCCAAGAACTTGAAGATGAATATGGATACCAAAGGCCATTTGACCATTGTTCCCACGCAGTATTATTAGAATTAGCGTTATCGTAGTTGGTTACAATTCCTAAAACGTCATTATTCCCAAAATTATTCATGGTTATTCCGCCAAAAAATTGACCATTAGAAACAGTTATGGGAGTTGGGAAATTAACTGTGTAAAGTCCTGAGTAATTTGACCCACTCAAGGCTGATTCTATGGTAGCTAAACTTTCAGAAACAGATCCTAAAATATTAGATGTGGGTTGTCCGTTAGCACTTGCCCATATGTTGAAGTCAATCGTTGCATTTTGGCTAACGGCATTTACGTTATAGAAATAAATGGAAATGCTTTTTATGGTATTGTACCAAGGATTTGAAATACTAAAATATTCTGCTTTGGAAATATCAGCATAACTATTCCAACCGGAAATGAAACCATTTCCTTGAGGATAAACAGTAAGAGATTGACCAGTAGGTATATTATTCATTGTTGGACAACCACTTGTTTGATTTTGGTTGACTGTTATTGTCAGGTTAGAAGTACATGTCATTCCGCCGCTGGTTGCAGTTAATTGAACTTCATATGTTCCCTGATTCCCAAATGTAATATTAGTAGGATTTTGTGTATTAGAGGTAGAAGGAGAAACTCCACCTAAGCCATATACATCAAAATTCCAACTCCAAGTAGTATTTGTAGAACTAGCTGTTCCATAAAAATCAATATTACCTCCTGCATTTAAAGAACTAGCGCTAGAATTTGCAGAACAGGTAAGTGTGGTTCCAGTTCCACAAGGTGCATATGTGCCATCAATAGATGTCGGATTTGAATTAGTAGGATCTAGCCAAGGAGCAAGTTGTGATCCATTATTACTACCATTGTTATTCCAGTTTTCTGACATTTTTCCGTATAAATCTGAATAGTTGGTATTAAAACAAGAAGATGATCCGCCACTAAGTTGTCCAACTACTCTTTTATTCTGATCAAAAATAGGAGAACCTGACGAACCCCCTTCTGTTACGCCATAACCATTAATGGTTGATGTCCAATACACTTCCCAATGTGCGTTGTAAGCACCACCATTATAGGTATCACTGGTTAAATTACTTGAATAACTTGAAATTTTCTTAGCACTTCCCGCTGGATGATGAATACTAACGCCATTTGTTGGATTCGAATTAGATCTATCCCATCCAGCATAATAAGCGTTGTAGGAGTTAGGAATATTACTATTTAATTCAACAAGCGTAAAATCCGAACCCGCTACTTGATTATTTCCAGGTGGATTATTCAACGTACCGCTTCCAGAAGTAGCTCTGACAATTCCATTTATCATAGTTTCATTCCCTTTTGGAGGGTTAACTCCATTGTTACTTGGTTGACATGAAGTTTTTTGATAATTCCAATACCACGTTACTCCAGATAAATTTTGATTTGCAGTGTGTTCACCACAATGCCATGCTGACAAAATATACGGTGTGCAATCTTGTGCTGTATTATTTAGAACAGATGCAGAACAAACGTAGGTATAACCGAGTTCAGTGAATGTGAAATGAACTACAGCATCAATTTGTTCTCCCCACCCGTTGTTTTCAGGTGAACAAGCTACATCAACTTGACAATAGTCGGCCCTTATTGGATCACTAATTCCCTTTGGATCATCGAAATAGCTTAAAAAATCTTCAAAGCCTCTAAAAATATAACTGACTTCAGAAATTGAAATCTTAAAATCTCCCTTAGTGTCCTTGAGTTGATGATATTCAATAATAGTAGATTCACCTTGAACTAATTGTGTGTGAGTTATAGGATTGGTGATGTTTCTAGAAGAAGTGAATTTACCCACAATTTGATTTTTATTTTGGTTATACAAAAATAATTCACCTCCCTCCGGAATGTAAAGTGTTGAGTAATGAAAGTTTAATGCAGTCGCACCTGTAGAAGTTACTTTTAAAAACCATGATTTTGAACCATCAGGGTACTGAACCCACGTTCCAGTATTTTCAGCATTTAAATGGACACTTTTTAATATTCCTACGCAATATTTGGATTTATTTGTGTTAACTGCTGCTTGAATTTCAGATGCAGATGGGGCAGGTATTTGCAACTCTTGAATTTGAATATTAGTTCTATGAGCAAATGAGTAGGGCTTGCCCCCTTCAGAAATTTGTGAATAGAAAATTAAGGTGTAAAATAGGGATAAAAATAATAACGTTTTTTTGAGCATTGAATGGGTTAAATTTAGTCCTGCAAAAGTAGTTTATTTAAGTCTATTATCATAATTTTACCCTTAAAGAAAAACCTTCTTTTTATGAAGAGAATATTACTAGTTGAAGACGAAGAACACCTCCATTCGGCAATTAAACTGAATTTAGAATTAGAAGGATATCATGTAAGTTCTATTTTTAATGGAAAAAATGCAATTCAGAAGTTCAATGAAAGTAGATTTGATTTAATTATTCTAGATGTAATGCTACCTACTATTAATGGATTTGATATTTGTCAATCCATACGTTTAGAAAATGATCAAATACCTATAATGTTTTTTGACAGCTAAGTCTTCAAATGATGATATTGTAACAGGGCTTAAAATGGCCGATGACTATCTAACAAAACCATTTAATCTAAATGAATTACTGCTTAGAGTTAATAACTTGATTAAAAGAAACAATCAAGTTCAAAATAAGTTGAGTCAATTTGTAATTGGTGAATTTACAATTGACTTTAATTCTTTTGTTGTCAGTGATTCGAAAGGAACACCTGTAGAGCTTACACACAAGCAAATTAAGTTGCTCAAACTATTTGTGGAAAAGCCAAATGAAGTGGTGAGTAGACAAGAAATTTTAGAAAAAATATGGGGTTTTGATGTATATCCTTCATCTAGAACAATTGACAATTTTATTCTCACGTTTAGAAAAATTTTCGAGAAGGATGTTGAACCCTCTACCTACTTTAAATCTATCCGAGGGGTAGGGTATAAATTTACTCCTGATTAACAAAATGCACAGAACCTACTTGCCTCATTGTGAAAAAGTCGAACATCAGGACTAATTATTTCACCCAAGATAAGCTGAATTTCTTTTTCAAATAGTAGAATATGTGTATTGTTTAATTTCAAATCGTTTTGGTATTTTAACTCCATCACTGGTGAGTTAGTGTTACTTAGTGCAACGATATTTGAGTAAACTTCATCATGCTCTTTATGGTTGCCTAAAAAGAGCATAGCATAAAATAGAAGTTGTAATGCTTTATGTTTTGTTTTTATGCTTTCCATGGTTGAAATAGTGAGATCAGATTGTGTTACATACCCTGTCTTGTAATCGATTAATCTCAATCCATTTGAAGTGCTATCAATTCGATCTATTTTCCCTTTAAAACAACATTCCAAAATTTCATCATTGAGATGTAACTTTTTTATATCCGAAAACTCTTTTTCAGCATATAAAACTTTATAAAATCCATTTCTATTTAAACTGTAAAGTTCATTTTCTAAATAATTAAGTATGAATTGCTTAGACTGGTAAAAATTAATTTTGTTTTTACCCTTTACATGTCGGTTATCAGGAAATAATTTTTTAAACTGAATTGATAAACATTCTGCTAACTCTTTCTTCATTTTATTTATGGCTTCTTTGTCTATTTGTTTATGTGAAACAAAGAGTTGCTCAAGTGTATTGTGCACGGCAGTACCCCATTCGCTGGATTCAATAAATACATTTGGTTTTTGATTCTCTTTGATTTTCAGTACGTATTTAAAATGAAAATCGAGATTGCAGTTCAAGTAGGTATTAATAGCAGAACTAGATATTCCAGTTTTCATCCAATTCTTTAATACCAGTATGTCTTCTTTATGTTTTGATAGAGATTCCAACACCGGATTTAGCACTTGAGCAGATTGATATGAATTGAATTTTACATTTTTTTGATTTAAAAACTCGGCTTGAATTTGATGAACGTATCTGCTAGGTTCATTTGATTTTATACCTGAGCTCTTAGAGCTTAAGTATATCAAATGTATGTTTTTAGGATAATGAATAGCCCTGTAAAAATAGTATGCAAATAATGCGTCTTTTTCAAAGTTAGAAGGAATCCTATATTTGCTTTTAAGCTCCTTTGGAATATTGGTTTCAAGCATTTTTTTACCAGGAATATATTCTTCATTAAAGTTTGTGAAAATGATAGTATCACTATCAACCATTCGTGATTCCAGTAATCCAATTAACTGAATTGGATTGTTTGGGTTGCTAATAACAGATATTCTTTTTTTAGATAATTGATCAAATAGTATAGTTAACTTTTCTTTTAAGTTCAATTCAACTTTAATTTCATTAACTTTTTGAATGAAATACTCTAATTCGCCTAAAATAATATAAGTCACATCATTTTCAGTTTGGTTTTTAACTGCACATTTTTGAATTTCATCAATTAAAATTTTGAGAAAATTTAATTCATTTTCATTTTTAGTTTCTTTAAAGGAAGATATGACATCAATTATTCCTTTTAGAGAAGGAAAATGAGCTACAATTTTGTCGTTTGATAATTCAAAATCTAATATGGATTGAAGTTCTTTTTGAAATGTGAGATGATCTTTTTGTGTTATTAAGTTAAAACTTAATAATTCAGAAATCCAATCATACGTAAATTGATTTAATCTGCCCTGAGAAAGTAAGGAATCACACAAAAACTTGAATATCTTATAGGATTCAAACTGGTTTATTGGAAATCCAGAAGAAAAATTAATTTCATTATTTTTCGCAAGTCCATTAAATAGGTGTGGACTAAATTGTTCTTCCATATTTACTATGGTAACATCATGATCATCTTTATTTAGTATTTTATCTACAACCTGTATTTGTTGCTGTAAAGAGTCTACTTCATAGGTGCTTATTTTTTTTTCTGCTGAAAAGAGATCTCGTCTAGGTCTATTGTGAAATTTATTTTTTTGACTTCGATAAAAATGCCCCGCTTCATGATCATAATTTTTAACAAAGAAATCCTGAGTATCGACTAATATCTTACTCCCAGAATTCAATTTACAGACTGAATTAATGATAATTTCCTCCTTTGCCGATAATGCGTTAAGGCCAATAAAGTAGGTTTTCCCAATGTTAGAGAATATCTTTTTTTCTGAATGGGCAACATTATTACATATGATAGCATAGGTGCCTTTATTCTTTTTCAAAAGGGTATCTTGAAATGTATTGTAAATACTTTCGATCAGATTGATTCTAGCAAAATAATTTTTCTCCCTTACATTTTCGTTTGTTTTGAATTGCCAATTATCTAATTCACCAAATCCGATAAGGTCTTGAAAAAATTCTTTTTTGTTAATGACGTAATTATCAATAGTATTGAGGTCATTTAATAGCTGCTTTAGATCATAAATATTGATATTAAATTGACTTTTTTTATCTACCTCTTGTAAAACTTTGACTAATGTCAAATGAGTATCTAGTGGATTAATTTTTTTTAAATCTGATAGAGATACTATAAAGTCATTGATAGTTGCCATCTCGGGAAGTATACACGATCCGTCAATTTTTTTAATTAGAGATTTTTTAATAAGATTTATTGATCTTAAGGAAGGTAGTACAAGTCTTACTTTATGTAATTGATCAAGAGGTGATTCATGTAGAATAATGGTGGAAACTTGATCAGCAAATTTTATCATGCCTAAAAGTAAAAGAAAATTATTTGACGATCTCCCAGGTATGATCAGCCAATAACTTTACAGTGCTGATAAACGCATGCGGACTTCCTTTTTTCCCCCATTCATTGGGTCCAACCATAAGTAATTTGAATATCCCATCTTCTGCTTCATAAAGATGATACGTGTGAGAAATAAGTGGCTCGAACCTCATTTCAGCATTATAAATCATATGAGACACATCGATTCTTTCCTTTAGTTTTTTTGCTTGTTCAGCTAACAAAGCCATTTGATCTTTAATTTGATTTAATTGGATATCTGTCTGATGCTCCATGGCTGAAAGGGCTTTGTTTTTAATAACTCCTTCTTTGGTCGGAATGACTGGAAAGCTGCCTCTATGATGGCCATAGGTTAATGAGTTTGGATTATCAGTTACATTATCCTTATCAATAGGATTAGATATATTTTTCTTTTGGTTCAAAATCTAAAATGGATTTGAGAATTTTGGATTATGTATAAATGCGGAATCAGATAGAGTTAATAAAAATGCTTTAAGTTGACCTCTTTCAGTTGGATTCAATTGCACACCACCTTGTGAAGCAAACTCTATAAGTGGATCTAAATTTGGAGAATTAGAATGAATTCCAGTACTATAAAATCCTATTACTTGATCTAAGGTGTTGAATCTACCATCATGCATGTAAGGGGCACTGTATTCAATATTTCTAATAGAAGGCACCTTAAATTTAAAATTATCAGATTCTAATCCAGTTACAAGCCCTCTTCCGCTATCTATCGGAAATTCGTCAAGTCCATTGTTCTTATATGACAAATCGGTGCCTAAGATACCTCCATGACAGTGAAAACAATCACCTCCAGTTAAGCTATTAAAAGAGGAAAATCCAGCATTTTCATCGGGTGTAAAATTGGCTTCATATCTTAATACTTTATCGTATTTTGAATTTCCGGATATCATTGTTCTTAAAAATTGGGCAATGGCTTTCGCAGCAAGTATGGAGTCTGGTTCTAGGGTTCCAAATGCATTGTAAAATAGCTCGCGGTAAAGATTATCATATCTGACTTCATTTAGGAAATCACTCCACGTATTGTCCATTTCAGTACTGTCCATTACAGGCAATAATATTTGTTCTTCTAAGGAATGAATGGCTCCGTCCCAAAGAAATTCATTGACCCAAGCTAGATTCTGAAGTACCATGGAGTTTCTTTTACCTAAATCACCATTTACTCCTGAGCTAAATGGAATATTATCGGAAAAGGCGTATTGAGGTGCATGACATGAGGCACATGAAATAGTATTATTTCTACTCATTCTCGTATCCCAAAATAAGTGTCTACCTAATTCAATGCCCTCAACCGTCATCGGGTTTTCAATTGGTATTTCAACAGGAGGAAAATGTGAAGGAATATCTAATTCATAGGGAGTAGGGCCTTCTAGCAATTCAATTTCCTTTTCTTTTAAACAAGATTCTAGTGTGATTACAATCAATATAAAGGACAATATAGTGTACTTATTAATCAATTAGATCGCATTAAATTTGAGCAATTACTGGAAATGGACTGAGCTAAAGTGAAATTATCCATGGTGTGAGTAAAGTTGTCATGAGCTATATCGATACCACTAATTGCCTCGTGCCAATCAATATCAAACTCCACTACAAATTCTTTGTTTTCACTTACAGAAGGTGAAAAATTGATCAAATTTGAATTTGAAGTAAGACCATCATTACCAATATGAAAAACAAAAGATTCACCGGATTCAAAAACGTTGTTTTTGTTTTTATCGACATACCCTTCTAAAACAATAAATAAATAACTCCAATATTGTGGATCAATTCCCATTTGCCAATGCATGCTTGGTGTCTGGTAGCTTAGAGGATTACTACTCTCATATGTTGCTGGGTCAATATGATTTGTGATCGAATCTACACCAATTAAACATTGAAATTCATTGATTGTCGTATCATAGGTTATTCCCATATCGTATCGTGATTTTGTAGGGTTTATAAGTACATAGCTATGATTGGTGAAACGATTTGCACCCTTGTAACTATAATTAGTTTTCCCAGCATAAATAGCAGCTCTAGTAAATTGTACCAAAGTGCCAGAGTCATCTTGATAATCTATCAAATAGGAAAATGAATCAGTATTGTATTTGTGATTAATAAGCCATATTACATTGTATGCAGAGTTGGTGTCATATTCACATGTGGAATCATTGTAATTTGCAGATGAATTGTAATTATAAGCTATCGGATCTGTACAACCCGGTTTTTTACAGCTTTCTAATCCAACGGCCAGAGTAAGTATAAAGTAAACAAAAAGGTATGAGAATTTATAATTCAATTTTACTAATTTCAGGCTTAAAATTAGAACAAAAATAAATTATTAATCTAATTGTTTAATTAAACACTATGGTACTTAGGTGGTTGCTATTTGTATTATTTATTTGTTGTTTGCTGGTATACAGTTCTAGCGCTATTAAAACCGTATTCAAAAATCCTTGGATATACTACATTTTTGTATTCGTAAACCTTATGGTAATTGGCAATTTCATTCTACATATTGTATTATTTAGGGATAAAGGTTTAGTGTCTCCCTATTTCATGTATTCCTTTGGTCTTTTCATTATGATAATCGTATTTCAATTTCTTGTTATATCCTTTTTGTTTGTAGAAGATCTTGTTAGGTTGCCTCAATGGGTTTACCATTTATTTACTAAGGGTTTTAAAAGTTCATTTGAATACTCTCCTCAACGTAGGGAATTTATTTCAAAGCTCGCTTTACTTATAGCTAGTGTTCCTGTTGGTGCATTATTCCTCGGTATGTTAAGGGGAAAGTATAATTACAGAGTGATCAAACACAAATTATCATTTGACAATCTACCTCCTTCATTTGATGGATTTAAAATTGTTCATATTTCAGACTTCCACTGCGGTAGTTTTGATAATAAAGAAAAGGTAAAATACGGGATTGAAATGATTAATGATCAAAGACCTGACCTTATACTATTTTCTGGAGATATGGTGAATAATATGGCTAAGGAAATTTTACCTTGGAAAGACATTATCAGCTCATTAAATGCACCCTTTGGCAAATTCGCAGTATTAGGGAATCACGATTATGGCGACTATGTTCCTTGGGAAAGCGAAGCCAAGAAAAAAGAAAACATGAATCACTTGCTATCGTATTTGAACGACATGGGTTTTCAAGTTTTGTTAAATGAATCTAAACCATTAAAAAATGATAAGGACGAAATTGCTTTAATTGGTGTAGAAAATTGGGGTGCTGGAGGATTTAAAAAGAATGGTGATTTCGATAAAGCTTCAGCCAATTTGGATGAATCGATGTTTAAAATATTACTTTCTCATGACCCATCTCATTGGCAACAAAAAATTATTGAGCATCCCGTTCATGTTGATTTAACGCTTTCAGGACATACTCATGGAATGCAGTTTGGTATTGAAATACCTGGTTGGATTAAGTGGAGCCCAGCAAAATACAGATATAAATACTGGGCAGGAATTTATAAGGAGAAAAATCAATTTATTAACGTTAATAGGGGCTTTGGTTTTCTAGCATATCCAGGACGTGTCGGTATTTATCCAGAAATATCTCTACTAGAGCTACACTCTCAAAAATCAGCATAATTGAAGAAGTTAAAGGTTTATAGATCTTCTGCAGGTTCTGGAAAAACCTTTACTCTTGTTAAACATTACCTAACCATACTTCTTAATTCAGAGTCTCCTTATACTTTTAAGGAGGTTTTAGCCATAACCTTTACAAATAAGGCTGCTCAGGAAATGAAGGATCGAATTCTACATGAGCTTCAGTTGATGATCAATGATGTAGATTCAAGTGACATGTTACCATTAATTTCAAAAGACATCTCTATTCACGTTGAATCACTGAAATTAAAATGTAAATCTATTTACAGCAAAATCATTCATAATTACAGTGATTTTAATGTGATGACTATTGATCGTTTTACGAATACAATTATTAATGCCTTTTCTAAAGAATTAGACCTTCTACCTTCTTATGAAATCATATTAGATGAAAAAGAATTTCTAAGTGGAGCTGTTTCTAAATTCATTGATGAATCTTCAGATGATGAGAAATTTTTACAATTGGTCTATAATATCATTGATGACTCCATCAAACAAGGACTAAAAACAGATATAGAAAAGCAATTAAACCAACTCGAAAAAATTCTGATTCTAAATCAGCAAAAAATTAAATATTATGATCAGAATTTCCTTCAAAATATAAGAAGAAGTCTGTCCACAAAGATGAATGATTTGCATGATGAAATTATCCATCAAATAAATCAGATAAATCAATCTATTTCACAATATCATATTTTGGAAAAATGGTCAACTTACAATAGGCTTTCAAAACTTATAAAATTGAAGGAAAATCTCATTGAAGTAGATATTGAGTTCATTATTCAATATGCTAGCTGGATAGATGATAATAAATTATTTAAGAAAAGTCTTTCTAAAACAGAACAAGTTTCGGTAAATACTTTTCTACAAGTGGTGACACCCTGCATTTATAACCTTCTAGATCATTTAAAAGTGTATGTAAGGTATCGTGAGTCGATTAAGCTATTCGTCCCTTTTCTTATGGTAAATTCACTATACTCTAAACTAAAAGAATTAAAAACAGAACAAAACATAATTTTAATTTCTGATTTCAATACGCTGATAAGTGACATTATAAATAATGAGCCAGCTGGATTTATTTTTGAAAGAATAGGAAGTAGGTTTAATCATATACTTGTGGATGAATTTCAGGATACTTCTATGCTACAATGGCATAATCTTGTTCCTATGATTCACGAGTCTATTTCAAATGGTGGAGAAAATTTAATTGTTGGAGATGCTAAACAAGCTATTTACAGATGGAGAGAAGGTGATGCTCAACAATTTATGGACTTACCAAAATTACCTAGCTTAGAAAATAGAGTAGAATACGAAACCTTATTTGAATTTGGATTTGAACAAGGATACCTAGATACAAATTGGAGGTCTACAACATCAGTTATAAATTTTAATAATGCCATATTCAGTGAAGCTCAAACACTTTTTGAAATAGATAATGTAAAAGATGTATTTCATCGTTCTAAACAACTTACATATCGGAAAGATAAAGGATCAGTTGATGTTAACTTCAATGACATTTCTCTTAAAGATTATTTAGAAAGCAGCATAAAAAGTATAATTGATGTTGGATATTCATATTCAGATATTACTATTTTAATTAGATCAAGCAAAGATGGTCTGGAAATTGCAAATGCACTTAATCGACTTGATCTTCCCTATATCTCTGAGGATAGTATTTATTTGTTTTACAGCACACAATTTAAATTATTGTATCATGGTCTAACCTATTTTGAATTTGGAAGTAAAGATAATCTTAAATTATTTCATCATCATTTATGTGTGCTAAAAGGGGAAGTTGCTTCATATTCCGAATCAATTTTAAATATTGATTTTAGCTATTATCGAAGTTTAAGAGACTATCACAAACTTGAATTTATTTTATCATTTTTAAACTTAAACATAAAAGATGCATTTATTGATTGTTTTAATGATCAGTATTTCCAATTTGTGGTCTCAAAAAAATATTCTATTCATAGATTTTTAGATGTTATATGGGACGAATCCAAAAAAATTAGCGTTGATAATAACAATAACAATGCAATTCAAATTCTTACTATTCACAAATCAAAGGGTCTAGAATTTCCTGTAGTTATTATGCCTAAAGGAATCTGGTCTACAAAATCAAATTTAAATCAACCATTTATATGGGTAGATGGAGTTAAGGTTGATCAAAATGAATTTGATTATTTCATTGCTAAAATGAATAAGAAATTATTGACTGCATTAGACATGAAGAGTCTTTATGAAAAAGAAGAGCAAATGAAAATTTTGGATGATTTAAATCTATATTATGTTGCATTTACCAGAGCAGTCGATCATTTATTTATTCATTTTTCCGGCAACTCAAAGAAAAAAGGAGTTTCAGATTTAATTATAAATGCAATAAAACTTCATGAATGTTTTAATGAAAATGAAAATAGATTTTTTGATGGATCACTTGAAAAGTATGAAAGGGAAATAAAAACCACCAAAAAACAACTATATACTTTAAGTGATGGTGGTTACTCCAATTTTCAAGTAAATTATACTTTAGCTAATGAGAAAACTTTAAATTTTGGCAGTGTTTTTCATCAAATAATGAGTAAGGTTCTTACAGACTTCACGGATGGATTTAAATTTGCTTTAGAATTAAAAGAGCATTCTAAAATAACGCATAAAGACTATCTTACATGTTGTGCTTACCTAGAGGAATTGAGGAAATCCAAAAAATTGTCATTTATATTTAATGATTATGATTTTTTATATACTGAAAAAGAAATTGTAAGCAGTAAAGGGGAAATTCTGCGAATTGACCGGATGTTTTTTAATCAAAATTGTTGGTGGATCATTGATTATAAAACGGCAAATAAAACACCTTCAGATATTAAACAGATAGAGACCTACATTAATGTTCTAAAAGAAATGGGTTATAAAAAAATTAAAGGGTTGTTAATTTATTTACCTCAATTAGAAGTTATTCATGTTTAATCAGGTTAGGATAGTCTGTGATGATAGCATCCACACCTATCTTAATCAATTCGTTACTCATTTCAATTTCATTTACAGTCCAAGCAAAAACCTCTATATTTTCTTTGTGTGATTTATTAACGAATTTAGGTGTGATTATTTTATAATTCAGTCCAAAAGCATGTGGTGTGAATTTAAGTGATTCTTTAAGTTTTGAGAAACACTTAAAGGGGTTGTATTCCAATAGCACATATCTTTCCTTTGACATTAGTGTATGTAGTTCGTTTAAGATTTCTGGATCAAATGACATGTAAATGTAATTTGACTTCAAAGGACTATTTTTCACATGATTATAAATGATATCGGCATATTCTTTTGGGTTCGGATAGTATTCAGATACTAGTGAGGATTCTGATTTAATTTCAAATAGAACAATACCTTCATACCCAAGGAGTTCTCTTTCTACATCTTTCAGAAGAGGTTTTGATTCAATTACTTTTTCTTGGTTTGGAAATTTTTCATAATACTTACTTCCGCAGTCAATTAGTTTTATTTCATCAGTAGACATTTCATACAGGTTTTGTTTGGTAAATCCTATCTCTTTATTTACCGGTTGGCAATATGTGGTGTCTACATAAGGCTCATGGGAAATAATGATCTCATTATTTTTATTAACTACAATATCCCATTCGATCCCGTCTGCACCATATGCAATGGCTTTTTTAAATCCTTCTATTGTATTTTCCGGATAAGTGCCTCTACATCCTCTATGTCCAATGAATTTAGTTTGCTGTTGAGAAATCGTTTCCATTGTGATAAGAAATAATACAAGTGGAAAAATTATTCTCATTTAAATAAATAAAGGGTTCCACTTTTGCTAAAGAACCCATCTTTGACATTTAGCGTAAAGAAGTAGGCTCCATTAGGGAGTTCTCCACCTACACTATTTCTCCCATCCCACCTGAGGTTATTTCCAGTTGATATGAATTGCACTTGCCCCCATCTGTTGTAGATAATCAGTTCTGTACACTCGTATATTCTTCCTGGTACTTGGATAATGAATTGATCATTTTCTCCATCTCCATTAGGGGTAAAAACGTTAGGGTAGTAGATGTCAAAATAATTTTCAAATGTGTCTGCATTTCCATTAATGGTAATACTGTTCGTACAGCCCAGTGAATCTTGTACAGTAAGTGTAGCACTAAAACTGCTTCCAAAGTCAAATATTTTTTCTACACCTGCTAGAGTTGAAGATTCTCCGTCACTAAAGTTCCAAACAAAATTAAACTCGCTATTGGAGGTGTTAGTATATTCTGCAACAACTCCATCACATCCTGGATCTAGAATCGTGTCGAAAGTAGGTATAGGATTAGAAACATTAACAAAAACGGTATCGATATAATTACATCCTGCAGCATTAAAAATATTGACTATATAATTAGTAGGGGTGGTAGGTGATAGAAAAGGGTCATAGATAGTTGGATCTGAAACACCATCTATTGGAGACCAACTGAAAGTAGTTGCGGGGTCACCACCTATGGTTTTTTGAATAGAATCACCATTACAAATAATGGTATCAGTTCCTGCGTTGGCTATGAATACGGTAATATTTACATCATCAAAGTCAATACATCCATTGCTGTCGGTTACTTGAACTGTTAATGTCATATCGTCATTTGGGAAAGCCAATGGATCAGCAAGGGTAGGATGGTTAACAAAGAAACTAGGTTCCCAAGAGTAAGACACACCACCCGATGCATTGAGTTGTACTCCTTGGTTGTAACATGCACTTACATTGAAACCAGCATCTGCATTAGCGGAGTCGTACAAGGCAACCATTATGGTATCTGTATTGATACAGCCATTAGTGTCTGTAGTACTAACCACATAGGTTGTTAACGTATCCGGTGTAGCAATAGGGTTAGAAATAAGGAAATTACTTAAGTTGATAGGAGTTAACCACTGATATGTACTGCCACCTGTTGCATTAAGTTGAACAGATAATCCAGGACAAATAGTGGTGTCATTTCCTGCGTCTACATTTGGAAGCGGTAATACCGTAATGGTAATGGCGTCTTGGTCTGTACAGCCATTCCCATCCGTCCCTGTAACGGTATAGCTAATGTTGGAATCTGGATTAGCGTTAGGGTAAGGAATAGCGGGATTGGATAAACTATCTATTGGTGACCAAATGTAAGACAGAGCACCTATGGCAATGAGTTGGGTTGATGTCCCATAACAAATAGTGTCATTGCCTTGTACTGTTACGGTAGGTAACGAATTAACCGAAATAGTGATGGAATCGGTATTTACACACGCATTGGAGTCTGTTACGGTTACGAAATAAGTAGTATCCACTTCATTATAGACTTGAGGATTAGCCACAGAAGTATCCGTGATATTATAATTGGGAGTCCAAGCATAGGTGTCACCGCTGCTGGCTTGAAGGGTTAGAGAATCATATAGACAGATGCTGGTATTATTTCCGAGGTTAAAATTAGGTAGCGGATTAACAGTAATTAACATAGAATCGGTCATGTTACAGCCATTGGTATCTGAAATTAGCACATAGAAAAGGGTTGTGTCAGAAGGGAAAACTGTAGCATTCGCAAGGGTGTCATTGATGATGATGGTATCACCAGTAGAGTTTGTGATGGGAGACCATTGGTAAAAATCACCACCTGTAACAGAAATTGTAGTGGAATCACCAAAGCAAATTTGCACATTACTTCCAGTGCTAGCCAAAAGTGTAGGAAAGAAGGTAACAAAAACAGAATCTACACCTGTGCAAGTATCATTGGTTGTATTTACCGTAAAAAGTGTAGGAGTAATAGGGACTGAACTAGGATTTGCTGAAGTAGAGGAAGTTAATGTAGAAGAAGGAGACCACTGGTATGTACTGCCAAATGGAGAAGTAGGCGAACCACCAAGGGTAACACTAGTTCCTTCACAAATCGTTAACGTATCTCCACCTGCGTCAGTGGGGACATTAGGATGAACTTCTAAGAATAAGGTATCATTATTGCTGCAATTATTAATATCGGTTACTGTAACGACATACGTTTCATTATCAGCAGGGCTAGCATCTGGTGTTTGTATTAAGCCATCGTTTAGTGTAGAATCGGGAAACCACACATATCCAAGACCCCCAGTTGCATTCAACTGTATAGATCCACCGGGGCATATCCATAAGTCTGGACCTGCATCAGCAATAGGAAGTGCCAGTACATTTACGGCAACAGAGTCGAAATTTACACATTGATTGGCATCTGTCCCCTTAAGCTGATAAATTATTGTATCAGTTGGCCATACATTAGGGTTGTTCACAGTGGTACTAGAAATGGTCGTAGTAGTTAACCATTCATAGCTCAAACCGCCTGATGCACTGAGTTGTGCAGTATCACCAAAACAAACATCCACATTTATACCTGCGTCAACATTAGGAAGATTATTAACAATGATAGAAATTGATCCAGTGTCAGCACAATTATTTGATCCAGTAACTAACACTTGATATGTAGTGTTGTTTGTAGGCCAGATGGAAGGGTTATTTATAGTTGTTTGATCTAAAGAATCCGTAGTTAACCATAAGTAACTTACACCACCACTAGCAGAAATGGTGATTGAATCACCAATACATAATGAGGTGTCATTAGAAGTTGTTATAGTAGGTAACGCATCTATAGTGATTTGTACGGAATCTATGTTAGCACATCCATTAGTATCAGTCCCTGTGACATAGTATTTTGTGTCTGAACCAGGAAAAACAAAAGGGTCAACAACATTAGCATTAGAAATATTAGTTATTGGAGACCAGATGTAAGTAACACCCCCAGAAGCATTTAGTTGAATGGAGTCATCTAAACATATTGAAGCATCATTTCCTGCATCTATATTGGGCAATTGGATTACATTAACAGAAACGGTGTCTGAATTGACACAATTATTGGCATCCGTTCCAGTTAATATATATTGTTGATTGGAACTGACTAGGAAGTTTACACCATCTAGTACTCCATTATCCCAAGTGTAGGTGATGGCATTTCCAGAAGCCGAAAGACTTGTTGAGTCTCCAATACAAATGAATTGATCAGGTCCTGCATCAATATTTGGCTTTGGATTTACAAAAACAGTTATCTCTGTAGTGTCCTCACATGTGTTTACGTCACTAACTAATACTTGGCAGATAGTTGTGGTGTCTGGCCAAACCAATGGATTACTTATAGATGGATCATTTATTGAATCAGGTGAAATCCAATTAAACGTAATACCACCAAAGGCTTCTATTTGAACAGTATCACCTTGACATATAGTTTGATCTCCACCGTTTGTTAGGGTTGGAAGTGGGTTAATATCAATTAATAATGTATCTGTTGTGGTACATCCATTTGCTAAAGAACCAGTTAAGATGTATTGCTGTGAAGCTGTGGGTGAGGCTGTTGGGTTAGGTATAGTGGGGTCACTTAAAAAGGTATTTGGGCTCCAAAGATAGGTGTCTGCACCAGACCCATTTAATTGTACAGTTTCATTTATACAAAGATTAATATAACCATCTGTTTCACCCGTAAATGTATTGGGAAGAGGTAGCGCATAGACCGTAAGTGTATCGGTATCCGAGCAACCAGCTAGCGAAGTTGCAGTAAGAATATATGTTGTGGTGTCGTTGATTTGAATGGTTGTACTATCAATGTATCCGTTATCCCAAGAGTATGAGTTAGCGTTTCCAGTGGCGTTTAATAATGCACTATCACCAGAACAAACAAATTGATCTGGTCCTGCGCTTAAATTAGGAATATCATTTACTAAAATTTGGAATGTATCCTTAATAAAGCATCCAAAGCTATTAGTCCCAGTAAATACATATTGAGTAGTTACATTAGGACTAAAAAATGGACTTTGCGAAGTATTATTGTCAATAAAGCTATTCGGTTCCCATAAATAAGAGTCAGCAACTACAGGGGCGCTAACGGAAAGAGAATCGTTATTACAAATAGTTTGATCTGTTATTTGATTGAAAAACGTATTAGCATTATATCTAATCTTTTGTTCATTATTAGATCCGCCAGTGGATGCAGTAAATCCCCAGTAGGTGGCGGTTAATCCTCCAAATACATTGCTAATTATATCATAATTTAAATTAATCAGTTGAGTCCCGTCAAATTCTACGATAAATTGTTGAGTTGATGGATCCCAATCAAAAACACAATTATGCCATTGCCCATCTTCTACATTTCCTCCAATCCCAATAGCTTGAGCAGGAGACAAATTGTTTGAACTATTATGGTCCAAAACTCCATCTTTTTGAATAGCAATATGATCCGGTGCGATATCATTATATTGGCTATTTTGCCAGGTATCGAATTCAACAAAAAAGGAAGGAGAGATATTTTCGTAACCTAATCCACCGCCTTGAGTTAGCACTTGGTTACTTAATTGTTGGAGTCCAAAAGCAATTCCATCAGCTCCTGTAGCATTTTGCGTCCCAAAATACAAGTCAACATCAAAATGAAAAGGTTGATTTAAATTTACTAAGGTTTGGTTCCAAACAGCTCCAGCATCCCAATTGGTTGCATTTGTTAATAAATATTCATTATTTCCTAGGTTGGCTGCACTTCCGTTAAGTATGAAGTTATTACTGGCTCCTGGAAGTGGAGATACAAATACGGTCATACTATCTACTCCGCTACATCCATTCGATGTAGTTGATTGGACAAAATACCGAGTGGTTAAACTTGGATAGGCGTCAGTATTTTGATTATTTGGATTGCTTAGTGAGTCAACAGGTGACCATGAATAAGACACTCCATTTCCTGCTGCACTTAACTGAACAGAGTCACCAAGGCAAATAGTTTGATCTTGTCCAGCTTCAACCTGACCGCTTTCTACAAATACTTTGACGCTATCAACTCCATAACAACCTCCACCTATATCCACGATTAAAAAATAAGTGGTCGTGTCGGTGGGATAAGCATTTGTCAGTAATGTGTTTGGAGATGATAAGGATGGGTCTGGATTAAGCAAATTGGTAGTATCAGATGTCCACACTGAAGTGTAACCAGGGTTAGCAGTGGTAGTTCCTAATAAAACAGTCGAATCACCAGAGCAAATAATCGAGTCTGAGCCAGCTTCTACAAGTGGTGCAGGTGAAATAATGACGTTTAGCGGATTAGGGTCAGAAGGGCACCCAAATTGATTTACGGCACTTAAATTTACTGTTCCAGCTCCAGCATTGGTCCAAAGTACTTGAATACTATCAGTCCAATTTTGGACGATAATTCCTCCAGAAACATTCCAGTCATAACTGGGTATATTAGGGTTATTTATTACGCTGTAAGTTTCAAGTGAGTTTTGACATATACCAGAAGTACTACCAATAGGTAGACCATTATAAATATATTCATTAATTGTAATGTCAAAAACTGTATTGGTGGTTTTAGGAGGGCAACCACGATCAGAGACACTCACCGTAAAAATATAAGGAAGAGCTTGTGATTGTCCACATGCTGTTCCCCAACAAAAAGTAGCATTAATTGTATCGGTACCATTAGGGTCACTTATAATAGAGTCTGTAATAGTTGCTGGAGGATTTGTAATCAATGGATCAAAAATTTGACCAGTTACTGTTAAAATCATTGAATCTGGGGGTGAGTTTTGGTCATAATATCCGAAATCTACACAAACACTATCTCCCTCTTCTATAACGATGCTAGTATTAGTTGTACCTGCTTGTGGATTCAAATTAGGTGGAGGGTTAGATGGACAACTTGCTACATTTAGTTGTATTTCTCTAGTTGTAACACCGTAAAGCTGTGAAACACCGTTTATTATCCTGTATTCTTGTATTAAGGCCGCAACCACAAATTTCCCTGTAGACGCAGTGTAATAGTTTGTTAATCCGTTTTGGGCATTTACTGTATAAGATCCACCAGTCCCGAACGGATTTTGAAAACTATGTCCTGCTGAGTAGGGTACAGTTGGTATTGGTAAAGAGTAATTGTTGGGGTAGATAGCAGGTTGGGGGTTGCCCGGTCCGTTTATATTACCGTCTAAGGGAGATACATAAGAAAAAACTAACTGATCTCCATCTACATCTATAGCGGTATTGAGCGCGCTAGTGGAATCATTAACACAAATAAAGGGTAGCGGATCCTTGATAAATTCTGGGCTTGTGTTTTGATAACCTACTGGTGGAATATATGCGTAATAAGTCATACCTACACCCCCAGATCCCTGAATATTATTTATTCCGGAATTTCTACAACATCTTTCGTGAACAACATGATATCCACCGATTACAGGTTGATTATTTGAAGGGTTTATTACACTAAGTCTAGTAACAGCGGAATAACTAGCTAAAAATATACAAATATTGTTTCCGGTCAGGCAACCTGACGGATTATCAAGATTTACCCATTTTAAAGTATCTAATGAAAGAACTAATTCAGTTCCATACTTTGGGTAACTTGTGACTGTTTGAGGATATATGGTTGTTGGGTCATCATGCGCATAAAGTCCAACTTCTATAGTATATTGACTTCCACCTGGCATCCATTGCGGGTTTGTCAGGGATGCATTTTCATATACATTATTAGCAGTGGCATCACAGTTGTAATAATAATTCATGATTATTCTGTAATCTACAGCGTCAATAAATCCATTATTGTCTGTATCCACTGATTGAATAAACTCGTAGCGGAGGCTCCCACCAACTAAATGGGAAGCTTTTAAGGGATTATTAGCCCCCAAAATAAATATTAATAATATAATGAAGTTTCTTACCATTAATATGCTATCAATTCAAAATTAAGCTGTTAGTTTTGATTGATTTATTGGCCAAGAACACCTTTACGAAATAAACTCCTTTTTGTTCCATAGAAAGGTCAATATTTTCTATGTTTTTATTGATGTCCACTTCGGAGTAAATTATCTTTCCCGTTATGTTACTAATTTCTATTTTATGAATTTGGTGTTGAGATTCGATTACAAATCGACCATGATTTGGATTTGGATATATTTTATTTTCATTTCGATTACTCTCATTTATATTCACAGTACAGGCGTTAAAGGGACCATGCCAATCACTAGTATTTCCAATGCAGTTTGATTGTATGTAGAAATCGTAGCAGGTTGACTCGCTTAGTCCAGTAACGTAGAAGTTATTAGTAAAAATATTGTTAAGTTGTATTCCTGTACCACTTAACACTCCAAAACCCTGAGGTCCGTACATAATATTCCATGAAGGTTCGTTACTGCCTTGATCCCATGATAATTGTACGCTTGTGTTAGAAATTGCTCCTACACTAGCAAACATAGGTTCAGGGCATGTTGCTATGTAAATGGAATAATCTTCCACTTGTCCCCGATTTACATTATCGCAAGAAAAGTTATTACTTCCAACCTCGTCTGATGAAATTCTAAGTCTCAGTGACTTGTTGGTTACGGCATTAGATGGTATTTGTACTATCGAAACGGGATCGAATGTGTTTAGTTTCTCCATGATCTTTTCGTTAGATTCAAAAATTCCATTATCGTTATAGTCTATCCAGGCTCTAGTATCTTGAGGGTTGTTGGAACCTGTAAAAACCCTTAATGCATAATTACTATTTAATTCAACCAAAGCACGTTGGTCACAGCTAAAGTCTACATATCCTTCAATAGCATCTGCAGAAGGGTGGTTTATATTAGAAAATTGTACTCTATTTATACCATAATCACAACAATAAGCTAGGGTAGATGGTGTACACGAAGCAGGAGTTAATTTAAAAGATGTATCCACTTCTACGTAATTAGTAAGCGTGAGAGACGAAGTTCCATAAGAATTGGATACAGTTAATGTGACGTCATAAACTCCATTTGAATCATACTGGTGAGTAGGGTTTTGAAAAATCGATGAATTACCATCTCCAAAATCCCAATACCATGCGTTTGGTAAGTTAGAAGATTGATCAAAGAAATTTACTGTTCCATCGCATGAGTAGTTTGTATTACTGTAAAAGTCTACGCTAGGAGGATTAGTATTGATAGCTAGGTAAACCGTATAATCTTCTGCTTGCCCATAAACCGGATTAGTACATGGGTCTAAATTTCCAGAGAAAAAGAAATCTGACATTATTCTTAGCCTTAGTGGGGTATTCAAAGAAGCTATTGATGGAATTTGTATAGTACCTGTAGTGCTATCAGCATTGTTGTTGGATAATAACAACTCGTTGTTATTATCTAAAATCCCATCGTTATTTAAGTCGATCCACATGGAAAAGTTTTGATCTGAAGGGGATTCGTGGACTGCTCTTACATCATAGAAATCCCCTACGTAAAGAAGTGTGCTATCACACGTAAAGTCGGAATAACCTTCTGATGAATTTCCTGAAAGCTTATGTATTCCGCCTATTTGAAATTCTGTTATTCCATATCCAAATCCTGATATCTGAGTTTGAGGTATACATGATGCAGGTGCTGGAGGGGTATTAGCAAGATTAACCTGTATTAGATTATTTTGGATTACCGTATCTGATCCATAATTATTGTAAGTTATTAGTTGAACATCATACGTTCCTGTAGCTGTGTAGGTATGAGTTGGATTTTGTTGTGTAGATGTATTACCATCCCCAAAATCCCATAACCAAGAATTAGGGCTATTGGATGTGAGATCAGAAAAAATCACTGTGCCACTACATGAAGATGTAGAATTTGAGGTGAAGTTTGTAATTGGGGGACTGCTTGGATTAACCCATTCAAACCTAATGTTAGGCCTTTCAGTTTCAACACCATTTATCCAATTATTTTGACACGGAGAACTATTTTGTCTTCTTCTGTATATGAGCGTATTGTAACTGTAATTGCTCATATTCATGATGGCATTTTGAGAATTACCACTGCTGTAAAAACATGTTTGGACTATAATATTTGAAGTTCCATCCCAATAAAATGGCGTGTGAAAATCATGCTGGTTCCACCCTGTAACGTCATTCACGGTAGTAGGGCCAAAACAAGTTTGCAAGTTATTGTTACTCCATGCACTTAATGCAATTTGTGTAGTTGATTTTAGTTCTATTTCAAAGTTTGAAAGCGAACCACCACTGGGTATTGCTACATCAAATCCAATCCCAGAAATATTCCCTGCAGACATCCCAGATGCTTGAAGTTCTGACGCTCTGATCAAAATTTGATGTCTTGCTCCGCGGAACCAATTTCCATAAACGGAAGGGTATGCAGAGGTAGTATTTTGAATGGAACCAGTTCCTAAAATATGAAACGATCCTTGAGAAAAAAGTACACTTTGAATAAACAGCGCAATTAGTAAATATAAATTCTTCATTTTGTAGTTAATGAGATATTTTAGATTCCTTATAATTTAATAAAATTTTATAATCTGAACAATCATTATTATGACGACATTTTTTCAAAAGGTTGGTTAATTTACTAAGAAAAATGTCTTGTGGTTTTTAGTTTGTCAATTTTTTTTGTTTTAAGATAAACCAAAAAAAATAAACAAAAGTTAATGTAGGTTAATTAACAGAACTAAATAAAGTTAATTTGATTCTCTAGTTCACTTAGAATTTCCTTTTTACTCACCGTTTTTATTCCAAATTTTGAAATAAACTGGTTGTAATAGGATACTACCTCATCTAAATCATTAGTAACGGATTTCGGATCAAAGTACATTTGACCCGTTCTTCGATAAAAGAAATCCAATAAACTAAATACCCCTTCTTTTTCAAAGCAATATTTCATTTCGCAACATATCAGTTTTTGCTTTGCATCTTGGAAATCATCTAAAATTGAAATGGAATTCAGACCATAATTTTGTATAAAATAATCAGACTTTAAATCATTGATTTTATAGTTTAAGCACAAATATTGCTTAAAATCATGGTACGAATTGAATTTGGGTTTAAAATTACCATCAATAGAGATATTTTGCGTCCTACATGTCTCCTTTGAAAAAATCAGATCTACAGCTCTTTTAGCCATTAATCGGTAACCTGTTAGTTTTCCTCCTGCGATGGTTATCATACCAGTTTTGGATATAAAAATTTCATCTTTTCTAGATATTTCTGTACTTGCTTTGCCTTCTTCCTCAATTAGAGGTCGTAACCCAGCCCAAGAGGAAATGATATCACTATTTTGAATGCGCTGATCCGTAAAAGTCGAATTAACTCCATTTATAAGATAAGAAACTTCTTCTTTCGTAATATTAATTTTATCTTGACTTCCCTTGTAGTCATCATCGGTTGTTCCGATGTATGTGGTTCCCCCTCTAGGAATTGCAAAACACATCCTTTCGTCTTCCAAGTGATAATAAACAGCATGCTTTACGGGTAGTGCAGCTTTAGGAACTACAATATGAATACCTTTAGAAAGACGTATTTTAGACTGAAATTTTTCCTTTTCTAATAATCTGGTTTGATCTGCCCACGGGCCTGTTGCATTGATTACGTGTTCACTTTGGAAAATTATTTTTTGATTCAATATGTGGTCAAAGCAACTAACTTCGAAGTGATCTTTTTTTTCAATTTTTTCAACTTCCATGTAATTTAGGCTATTTCCATGGTACTGATTTGCGGTTTTAATAATGCTCGTAGTTAATCTCGCATCATCCGTTCTGTATTCAGCGTATAAGCCTCCGCCAATTAAATTATAAGAATTGATTCTTGGTTCAACCGCTCTTGTTTCATCTTTTGACAACATTTTTCTGCGATCTATTTTTCTTACCTTAGCCAATAAATCATAGATTTTAAGGGCAATACTCAATTGCCATTTTTTAAATCCTTTACCCTTATATAACGGAACCAGCATCTTTTCTGGCCTAACAAGATGTGGCGCATTTTGGAAAGCAATATTTCGCTCTTTCCCCACATCACTAACCATCTTGAACTCTAAATTCTTCAAATATCGTAACCCACCATGAATCAGTTTGGTTGATTTGCTTGAAGTTCCTGAGGCATAATCATTTTTTTCAATGAGTAGGCATTTTTTCCCCCTTGAACAAGCATCAAGTAAAATACCTGCTCCTGTAATTCCTCCTCCAATGATGATGAGGTCAAAAATTTCTTTTTTATTATTCTCAGTAAATGTCGATCTATTCTCTAAACTGATCATTATTCTTAAATATCATAGTGAGTAAGTAATGTCTGAATAGCCTTATTCCAGCTTTTAATTTTTTGATTAATCCTATTCGATGGGTTAGGTCTAAATATGTCTCTATTATCTTCATTATTTTGAGTGAAAAAATCATTTTTATACCCTGCTAGTAGTGCTGCTCCAAGTGCAGTTGATTCAATCATACTGGGTCTGGATACATTACAATTTAGTACGTCAGCCTGAAATTGCATAAGAAAATTGTTTTCGCATGCTCCGCCATCTACAGCAAGTGTCGTTAGCTTCAAATTAGCATCTTTTTCCATAGCGATAAGCACATCTCTTGTCTGAAGTGCGAGAGATTCAAGAGCCGCCTTGCAAATTTCCTTACTTCCCGAATTCCTAGATAATCCAAAAATAGTGCCTTTAACATTCATATTCCAGTATGGAGCTCCTAAGCCAGAAAAAGAAGGAACGAAAATCACATCTTCATCCTTTGTTTCATTAGCTAGTTGCTCTGTTTCAGAAGCATGCGTTATTATTTTTAAAGCATCTCTAAGCCACTGTATGGCTGCGCCTGCTATAAATACGCTACCTTCTAGAGCATAATTTACTTTTCCATTTATAGACCATGCAATAGTGGTAAGCAAACCATTTTGACTAGAAATTGAATTTTCTCCGGTATTTAGTAGCATAAAACAACCTGTACCATACGTATTTTTTGCCATCCCAACTTCGTAGCACTCCTGACCAAATAAGGCGGCTTGTTGGTCTCCTGCTACTCCAAGTATAGGTATGTTTACACCATTGAATTCCCAATTGCCAAATTCATCAGCGCTTTCTTTCAGCTCTGGCAAAACTTGAATAGGAACTTTAAAAAAAGATAATAATTCAGTATCCCATTTAATTTCTTTTATGTTCAATAATTGGGTTCTAGATGCATTTGTAAGATCCGTAAAGTGATTTCCAGTTAAATTCCAAATTAACCAACAATCTATAGTGCCAAAGAGTAAATTATTATTAGATAGTAGTTTATTACACTCGGGTACGTTGTGTAATATCCAATGAATTTTGGTGGATGAAAAGTAAGAGTCTACAACAAGCCCTGTTTTTTCTTTGATGATTTCTTCTTTACCTTCCCTTATTAAGGTTTTACAGAATTCGGATGTCCTGTTATCTTGCCAGACTATAGCATTATAAACAGGTTTCCCAGTCGATTTATCCCAGAGTACTGTTGTTTCTCTTTGATTGGTAATACCAATACTTTCAATTTCATCAGCTTTTATACCTGATTTTTCAATTACCTTTTTTAAAGTAAAAAGTTGGGTTTCTAATATTTCTAATGGATCGTGTTCAACCCAGCCATTTTCTGGCATTATTTGGCTAAATTCCTTTTGTTCAGTATCGATTATTTTTTTATTTCTGTCGAACAAAATGGATCTGCAACTTGTGGTACCTTGATCCAGTGAAATGATGTATTTTTTCATGCTACCATGGATTGTTTATCCACTTTGAATTGTTATTACATGATTGGTACACAGGGTCAATAAAAACATAAGTTGATTTTGCAGTTTTTTGAACCCATTTATCCATTGTAACCATCTGCTTCTGGGATAAAGCATATTGTTGTATAAACTCATAATCATCATTGAGGTTAGCCATATGTGGGGATGTTCTATCCATCAATTTAAATATTCTATATCCAATGTTACCGCTAGGATCTTCATAATATTGTGGACTTGAAATTTCGTCAATTTCCAGGGCGGAAATGGCAAAAAACAGGTTTTTATCTATGGTTTGCATGTCCCAATATGCCTCACCTGTAGCTTCATTGAAAACAATTCCATTGCTCTTGTTATTTTCTTTATTAGCGTATTTTATTACAGCATTATCCCAGCTCAGTTTTCCATTTGCAATTTCAGAGGCAATTTGATCTAAATTTTGTTTTATGGTAACAAGATCTTTGTCAGCAATTTTATTTTTTATTAAGATGTGAGCTCCATAGTATTGTTCACCTCGTCTTTTTTCCACCTTTAAAATGTGATATCCGTAAGGACTTTCAAAAACTTCTGAAACGGTATTTAGTGGAATGGTATACGCTAATGCATCAAATTCCGGTACAAAATCTCCTCTATCTACCCAACCAAAATTACCTCCCGCCACTTTCGTGCCAGGGTCTTCAGAGTAAAACTCTGCAGCAACTGAAAATGATATTTCGTTTGAAATAATCCTATCTCTTATCTTGTTTAGTCTATTTTTTGTTTCGATTTTTTGTTGATAAGATAAGGCTGGAGCAAGAATAATTTGCGAAACCTTTACTTTACTATTTATAAAAGGAATACTATCAGCAGGTATTTCTCTAAAATAAGATCGAACCTCTTTTGGACTAACTAAAATCTCACCTATAATTTCTTGTTGCATCTTTTGAGCCTTCATTTTATCTTCAATTTGAACATAAAATTCATCTCTAATTTCTTGTACAGACTTCCCATAGTATTCTTCTAACTTATCTATACCACCAATTTGTGCTGAGAAATACTGAATTCGTTGGTCTAATTCACTTTTAACCATTTCTTCTGTTACTTCGACACTGTCAATTTCGGCTTGATGTATTAGAAGTTGCTGAATCATAAGTTCTTCTAATAAATAGCAATCTATAGATGGAGAGATATCCATACCCTGTTGCGCAAGTTGCATCTTTTGACTTTGAACTTCAGAATATAAAATAGGTTTTTCGCCTACTACTGCAATTACCTTGTCTATAATTTCTTGATTGTAAGCTAAGCTAGAAATCAATAATAATACTATTAAGCTAATGGAAGATTTAGTCATGAAAATTTATCTATTTTTTTATTTTTCAGTGCATCTTCGTACACGTCTAAACGAAGTTTTTTTCTAAGCTGGTTGGCTCTTTGATTTAAAATGATGCTCTTTATTTTTTCTTTTTCAAAACTCATAGGAGATGTGCCATCTTTGATCAAATAATCATAAATATTTATAAAAAACATTTCATCCTCTGACTCTAAAATGACTTTTTTCTTTTTCTTAATGAAATATATTTTTGTAAACTTTTCAAGTTGAGGAACTTGTTTTAATAAGTCATCATAATAGATCCATTCATCGGGATTGTAATAGAACGAATTCGCTTCTTTTTGTGCTGTAGCCATTAAATCATCAATCATACTTTCATTGTAAATATGATAGTACTTTTTAAACTCTTTAATTTTTTTTGAATTTTTAGGTACTTTAACATACAGGCATTTAACGACATAATCATTTAATACGAAGTCATCCAAATGATTATTGTAGTAATCTTGAATCTCAAAGGAATTAATATTGGTATCAAGTCTTTTATTTACATAAAATTGCTCAAACTCGTGGGATATCAATGATAGTTTATACTTCTTCATTTTCTTTTCAACTTCCCTAACCTCATTGGGGATCAATTCTTCCGCTTTTTTAGTAATCAAATGATCTACAATCCAGTTATGAATGTAATTCTCCACGAAAACTAGACTGTCCTCTGGATCTAGGTTGAGAGGTATTTCACTGATTAAGTCGGTCTTAGTCAATTGGATTTCACCCACTTTAGCTAGTGGTGGCTCGCTATTTTTTTCCTCACAACAAAAGAAAGTGAAGAATGTAATGGTAATTGCTAATGGAAGTCTAAGATTCAACGATTTGGTTTTTCTTTTATGCTGTAAAGCGCATCGTAATTTACGGTTATTTCATTCTCAGATCTTAATTTTTTAATCCATTCTTTTTCAAGGTGGTTTTGGTAAGCGGAAACGATAATACCCTCTGCTTCATTAAGTAATTTATTTCTGGAGTCTAATTTTTCGTACACGTTTAGAATAATAAATTTTTCATTCACCTTTATGGGTTTAGTTATACCTTCACTAAGCTCATTATATGACATATTAAAATCATTGAATTCATCCAACGTCTTTTTATTTAATTCTACGTTCAAATCATCTTGATTCACGATTTTTTGGATAGAATCATATTTTATTTTTTTACTCAGTAGCTTGTAAATCTTTTTTGCTGTTTTTTTATCCTGAGTTGTATAAATCTCGGTTTTAGCTCTGTTGGGGTATTTCCATGTATGTTGATTTTTTTCATAGAATAATTTAAGACCACTCGTATCTTTAATGGCTTTACTCCAAATCATTTGATCAGAAATATCGAATAGAAGAATGCCATCTCTGTATTCTTTTAATAAAGCTTTAAAATCAGGGTATTTTAACGGAAGTTGTGTCTTTTCGTATTCAATCAAATTTAAATTTAAAAATTGGTTGTACTTTTCTGAAATGAGTTTGACATCACTCTTATATTTTCCTAGCTGTTTGGAGGTGTTTGACAGAAATACGATGAAATCTTTGTAAGTGAATCGATTTTCTGTAAAATCCACTATCACATTATCTATGCTTTTAGGTCTTGTATTTTTTCGTATTTCAATAGAATCAAAATATTTATTTGATAATATATTTTGCACAGTTTTTGGATCGAAGGTTTCTTTTAAAGCGTATGTAATTTTAAGTGAGTTAATGAAGGAGGAACGAGTTTTTTGAGCTCTAGCGTCTTTTTGTATTTTGTTTTTTAGTTCATATCGAAGATCCTCGTATGACTTTACATCTTCAAAATCTAATCTTTTGGCAATATGCCATCCGTTCGGAGTTTGAAATGGTTTAGAAATTTCATTATTTACGTTTAAATTAAATACCGCATTTTCAAATGATGGATACACATTACCTCCTGATGAAATCCAACCTAATTCACCGCCTTTCTGAGCAGATTTACGGTCGTTTGACGATTCTTTTGCTATTTCTTCAAATGATTCGCCATTCATAATAGAAGAATAAATAGCATCGATTTTTTCTTTGGCGTTATTGCAATCACTTTGCTTTTTCGAGTCACAAACGATCATAATGTGAGCAGCTTTTACCCTTCCTTTTGCTTTGCGTAGATTATGAGGTTTAACAAGATGATATCCAAATCTAGTTCTTACAATTGGAGAAACTTTGCCAATTGCTGTGTTGTAGGCTGCATTTTCAAAAGGATAAACCATTTTGAAGGCATTAAAGTACCCTAAATTTCCTTTATCCATTTTTCCAGATGGGCAATGCGATAACTCTTCGGCCAGTTCACCAAATGAGGATTTTGTATTTGCTAACGCTTTTGAAATAGAATCAATGGTTCTCCAAGCTTTTAACGTATCCAATGGAGATGATGTGGGCGACACTTTAATCATGATGTGACTGGCCTCAATTTCATTGATCGTTCTGAAATAAGCTTCCTTAATCAATGCCTCATTGATTGCCGTGTCTATTAGATATGGTTTTTCCAATTGAATTTTATAGCCATTTAACTCGTTTATGAATTTATTCATGGTATCTAGTCCTAATTTCTCAGCGGCTAAAACTTTTAGTTTGAAATTGATAAATAAGTCAATGTATTCATCAAGGTCTTCTTTGGTAGCTAATTTTTCTTTTTTATTCTTCCAATAAATTTGTTCAAACTCAGACTTGTAAACTTTGTTTCCGTTTATGCTAAGTATGTCTATTTCCTGAGAATAAAAGTTAGCGTAAATAAATACAATTGAAAATAACCAGGTCAGTTTCATTTTATTAATTTTATGATTTTATCTTAGATTGTAATTTGGAGCTTCTCTTGTTATTGCTACATCATGTGGATGACTTTCAACCATACCTGATTGTGTAATTTTCACAAATTTTGCTCCTTTTAATGATTCTAAATTATCTGCTCCACAGTACCCCATCCCAGCTCTTAATCCTCCAATTAGTTGATGCATCACCTCCTTTAACGTACCCTTATAAGGAACTCTTGCAGAAATACCTTCAGGGACTAATTTTTTGATATCATCTTCATTTTCCTGGAAATAACGGTCTTTGGAACCCTTCTGCATAGCTTCAAGGGACCCCATTCCGCGATATGACTTGAATTTTCTCCCTTCGTAAATTATGGTTTCTCCTGGAGATTCTTCTGTACCGGCAAACATGGACCCCATCATTACACTACTTGCACCAGCAGCTAGAGCTTTTGGTATATCACCGGTAAATCTAATTCCTCCGTCTGCAATTACGGGAATACCAGCATCTTTAAGTGCACTAGCTACATTCATAATAGCAGATAATTGTGGCATGCCCACACCTGCAATTACTCTAGTGGTACATATCGACCCTGGGCCAATTCCAACCTTAATGCCGTCAGCCCCAGCGTGAGCTAAATCTTTTGCGGCATCACCTGTAGCTATATTTCCCACAACTACATCCAAATTTTTAAATTCCTTTTTTACTTCTTTTAATAAATGAATAACACCTTTAGAATGACCATGAGCCGTGTCAATTACAATAGCGTCAACGCCTGAATTCACTAAGGCTTCAATCCTTTCGAAAGTATCTTTCGAAACACCTACTGCTGCTGCAACTCTGAGTCTTCCAAACTCATCTTTACAACTAAACGGATGTTGTTTTACTTTGATAATATCTTTAAATGTGATTAGGCCAACTAATTTGTTTTCATTATCTGTAATAAGTAGTTTTTCAATCTTATGCTGTTGCAAAATGTTTTCAGCTTTGACGAGGTCAACATCCTCCTTGGCAGTAACTAGTTTGTCCTTAGTCATTACTTCACTCACTTTTTTCTTCAGATTTTTTTCAAATCTTAAATCTCTGTTGGTCACAATACCTATAAGTTTTTTTACGCTATCCACTACAGGGATTCCTCCAATTTTATATTCAGCCATTAGTAAAAGAGCATCACCAATGGTAGCATTTTGATCTACTGTAATAGGGTCTAAAATCATTCCACTTTCAGATCTTTTAACCTTTCTAACTTCTTTCGCTTGATGTTCAATAGACATATTTTTGTGGATCACACCAATTCCACCTTGTTGAGCTATTGATATGGCTAGCTCATGTTCTGTAACCGTGTCCATGGCTGCGGATACGATAGGGGTATTTATTTTAATGTTTCTTGAAAAGTGGGTTGAAAGAGTCACTTGGTGAGGCAAAATTTCCGAGTATGCTGGAACTAGAAGCACATCGTCATATGTCAGACCCTCGCCTATAAATTTTGATTTATTTTCTTCGATCATATCATAAAGTTGGGCAAATTTAGCAAAATCAATGTATTCCTGCACTTACTCAAGTACTTTTAAGATTAGTTTAACATATGTTGATTTTATAGTTTATTTTTGAGCTAGCTTTTTTACTTTCGCAGCGAATTGAAAAAAATTGTTTACATACTAGTAACCATCTTAAACTTTAACTCACTTTATACAAGTGCTCAATCTGATGCTCTATATAGTCAGTACATGTTTAATCAATTTACTATCAACCCAGCTTATGCAGGTTCAAGAGATGCGTTAAGTACTGTGTTGTTGTATCGCAGTCAATGGACTGGATTAGAAGATGCACCCAAAACAGTTAATGTGTCAGCTCATTCACCTTTTCATAGAAAAAATATGGCATTGGGCGTTAATTTTATGATGGATGAGTTAGGCCCTACAAAAGTTCAGTCTGTTCAGGGTACTTATGCATACCACATAAAAACCAATTTTGGTGATTTTTCAATGGGGGTCCGAAGTGGTATAATTTCGGTGCAAAATAATCAGGGTGTTTTAAACTTTTACAATGATCAATTGTATGGAAATAACACCATGATTAGTGCAGTTATTCCCAATGTAGATTTTGGAATGTACTTTTTTACGGATATGTTCTATGCTGGAGTTAGTGCTAGTCATTTGTTAGAAGACAATTTTGCACTGAATAATAATAGACAAGATAGTTTATCTAGTTTTGAACTTCAGCGCTACTTTAATTTAGCTTCTGGCGGAGTATATGAGATCAATCAGAATATATTATTTAAACCATCATTTCTAATTAAATTTTCACCTCTTAGCCCCATTAACTATGATTTGAATGCAAGTTTACTATTGAAAAAAGTATTATGGGTAGGCTTTTCCTATCGTTCAACTCAAAATCTAGTTTGTCTGTTTGAAATCAATATTACCGATCAAATGAGGTTTGGATATAGTTATGACTATGATTTTAGCGCAGTGAGAACAACAAGTTCTGGGTCCCATGAAATATTCATTGGTTTTGATAAGTTACTGAATAAAAAGGTACCTAATGTATCACCAAGATTTTTTTAATGAATAAATTGATTAGGCCAATATTGTTTTCATTTTTTGTGATTTTGACCACTAACGTCTTTTCAATAGAAAGAGATTCTCTGAGGGTTAAAAAAGAGCGAATTTTCGAGGTGTTTGAAACATTTGGATTAAACTCAACCTATTCAGATATTTCTCCAGTTTTTTTTAACACAGAACTGGTTTTTTGTTCTAACCGAGAATGGAATAAAAACACATATGGAATGTCTGATTGGAGTGAGACAAATCATTACAATATTTTTAGGTCATCTGTAAATTTTACCACCGTAGATTCAGTAGCTTTTGAAAAAGTGAAAATTTTTAATCACTTTTTAGTATCTCATTTAAATGTAGGTCCAATCACTTTTGACAAAGCTTTTAAAAATGCGGTGTATGTTGAAAATGAATATGTCGGTAAAAACAAGAGAAATGGAGATAACAATTTGAATGTTCAATTATATAGTTTGGTGATTGAGGATGGGAAACTTAGGGACAAAGAAAAATTAATTTTTTGTGATTCAAAATACAATTATTCACATCCTACACTTTCTGATGACGGTAGGTTGCTGGTGTTTTCATCAGACATGCCATGTAAGCATGAAGGATTAAATTTATTTTATTCTACAAAAGATGAAGGGGAGTGGTCGAACCCTAAACCTCTGGAAGGTATAAATAGTGATGCTAATGAAATATTTCCGATGATTGAGGGCAAAGATTTATATTTCTCCTCTAATGGCTATGAAACACAAGGAGGCTATGATTTGTTTGTAGCTCATAAAGTTGATAGTTCAAATGACATTTCAGATCAATGGTCCAATCATTTCAACCTTGGAGGTAATATAAATTCTGAGCAAGATGATTTTGGCATCGTCTTCAATGTGGATGGGTCTACTGGCTATTTTGTTTCTGACAGAAATGATACTATTCAGGATCAAATTAACGATGATGATATTTTTTCATTTGAAATGATTGAAAAAGCCATTTTTAATAATGAATTTCAAAATTTATCCGGAAAGTTTGAATATTTCAAACTTAAAGATGCTCCTTCCAACTTAGAAGTTATGCTTCTTGATGATGAGGGCAATGTGTTCGCAGTTACCTCAACGGATGATAATGGACATTTTAATTTTGATTATATCCCAGCCGGAAAAAAGTATACCATTAAATTAAATACGGAAGGAGATGTTGTGCTTACCTTGTTTCAAGAAGATGACAATACCATGTTACTTTCAAATGAAAATGGAGAATTTATTTTCAGAAAGCTAGCAACAGATTATGTAGGAACATTGAGTCTAATTGATGAAGGTGACATTAATTTAGATATTGGATTCTATGACTTTAGGGGTCAGATTGAATTCCAAAAATTGATTGGGGATCAATCATCCAAAAAGATGATGGTTTACCTTGTTGATGAAGATGGCAATATTGTAATGCAAACAGAAACAGATGAATTTGGAAATTTTATTTTTGAAAAACTTCCTTACGGGTCTAATTATCTTGTTAAAGTAGATGAGAACAGTGACCTGCTTCTAAAAATTTACAATAATGTAGATCATTTAATGGCTACCCTCACGAATAGTCCTTCAGGAATATTTAATTACAGACTTTTAGATTATGAAAAGACTACAAACCTGTCCTTATTCAATGACGAACTGGATAATTTATTTTTTTCCGAAGAACGAATGCTAATCACAGGTCTTTTTAAGCTCAAAGATGGTGTTAATGAAAAGATAAGGTTTGAAGTCCTTGATATGGACGGAAACTTGTTGTTAGTCTCCGAAACAGATGAATTTGGAAGATTTAAATTAGAAGATTTACCATTACTCGAAGATTTAATATTTAAAATTGATGAGGGTTCTGTATATTATGATCAAGATTTACTAATCGAAATTCTAACTAGAGATAACCGGGTACTTGTGACCCTAGATAAAGGAGAGTATGGAATGTTTGAGTTTAAAAGATTGGTTTCCTCAAAGTATCATTTAACTTCTATTGAAGAGCTTCAAGATGAGATAGAAATGGCAAAAGAAGAAAGAAAATTACGTATAGAAAATTACGTAGTGTATTACCCTTCAAATGTATTTAAAATTGGAGAAGAATACCTTCCCCATTTAGATACATTATACATGACACTTGATGAGTATCCAGATGCAAAAATTCAAATTCATTCCCATGCAAGTTCTACAGCCTCAGCTTCTTATAACATGAAATTATCTGTAAAGAGAATGAATGCAATAGTAAGTTATTTCAAAAATAGGGGGGTCGCATCTTCTCGTATGAATTTCAAAGCTTATGGAGAGTCTAAATTGCTTAATCAGTGTGGTAATGATAATGAATGCGAGGACGAAATGCATCAAATTAACCGTAGAACTGAGCTGAAAATAATTCTTAAGAATTAGGCTAGTTTTCGTACACTATTTCACCATCGACTATAGTGTATAGCACTTTTGAATTAAGAATCTCGTTTTCTTCACACGTAATCAAATCCGTGTTCAAAATAGTTAAATCAGCTGCTTTACCTTCTTCAATAGATCCTTTTTCATTCTCCTCAAAATTTGCAATAGCAGCCCAAATAGTCATTCCTTTTAGGGCATCAACTCTGCTAAGTGATTCGTCTGGTTGAAAACCACCAAGTGGTTTGTCATCATAATTTTTTCTAAATGTAGCCGCGTAAAATGTATGAATGGGATTTATTTTTTCAACTGGGAAGTCAGTCCCAAGAGCAATAAGATTATTTTGATTTTTGAGTTGATAATATCGGTAACAGTTTTCAAGCCTTTTAATTCCTAATCTTTGGATGGCCCAACTAAAGTCAGATGTGGCGTGAGTAGGTTGAACAGATGGAATGATATTATGTTTACCTAGTATTTCAATATCTTTATCTGTAATACATTGTACATGTTCGATTCTCCATCTTAGGTCATTAGATCCATCTAAAACATTTGCGTATGAACTAGTTATGATTCTATTAGCAGAATCACCAATAGCATGGGTGCATGCTTGGAATCCATATAATTTTAACGTGTTTAATTTGGTGTTGAAAGTATCAATATTTTGTAAGAGTTGACCATGAGTTCTTTGGTTATCTAAATAAGGATTAATTAAACATGCACCTCTAGATCCTAACGAACCATCAGCAAAAAACTTAAATGACCTTACATTCATTTTTTTCGTTTTAATAGGCCCATTCGAATTAATAACATAATGATTAAAATTTTCTTCATTATCCGTAAGCATGATATATGTTTTTATTTTGAGCTCTTCTGAATTATGAAGTTTATCAATAAGTTCAACACTTCCTTTAGTTAGACCTGCAATATCAACCGTAGTTAGACCTAATGAAAAACAGGTATTTTGTGCTGTTATTAAAGCTTTTTTATTTGTTTCTTCAGATGGTATGGGGACATGGTTCAAAATTAAATCCATGGCATTGTCAACAAATATTCCGGTTAATTCATGGTTAATAATCTCTATGTGACCTCCATAAATTGTGGTATCTGGATTAATTTTAGAAGTTAAAATGGCTCTTTTATTAGCCATAAGCGCATGTCCATCAATTCTATTTAAAACTACATTATGATCTGGGAAAGTGTTGTTTAATTGTTCGTTAGTTGGCCATTTTTTTGTTGGCCAATTATTTTGATCCCAGCCATTTCCAATAATCCATTTTGTGTCATTTTCATTTGCAAATTTTTTCAACTTTTCTAATACCTCATTAAATGAATGACATGATGTTAGATCTACTTGTTGTTTTTGCAATCCATAGCTTAACAGATGACAATGTGCGTCAATAAATCCTGGATATACTACATTACCTTTTAGATCTATTTTGTTGCTTGATTGGTATTTGTTTAAAATTTGATTGTTTTTTCCAAGACTTATAATTTTTCCATTTTGGATTGCAACAGCTTCATGAATATTTTCATTTACATCCAAAGAATAAATTTTACCATTATGTACAATTAATTCTACATTTTCTTTCGAAATACATCCTGTAAGTAAATGGATTGCAACAAATATGAAGATTAAGCTATTTTTTTTCATGTTTTAAATTATGAATATGTAATATATAAATACTTAAAATTAAGAATAATGTGCCGGGGATTTTGTACCGAACCAGTGCACCTATAACAGGTGTAGTTATCCCAATTAATGTGTATAGTAATAAAGTAAATGATGTAAAGCTTATTATGTACATGTTATCTTTTATTTTTAGATGTATTTTTTGCGAAACAAAACGAAACAAAACGATAGAGATAAATGCTAAAATCAAGATACTTTCTATAAAAGGAAGAATATGTATTGTTTTTACTATGTCCCAGGGTAATGGTCTAAATAGCCCATTGAGTAAACCCATTGGAATAGCTGCTAAAAAATCAAGGAAACTGCTATTTACAAGTGGAATTTCAAAATAGCTTCCAGCCCGGTAAAATGTAGCAAGATTCGTGAAATCCTGCTGTTTAATGGATATTAATTCTATAGGGTCATACCCAAAGTTATAAAGGTGTAAAGCAAGGATGACGAGTAGAACGGTTAAATAAATACTTGACAATAATGGTAATGGTTTATACTGTTTTAAAGTACCTAAGGCTAACAATATAACAGTTGGAAGTATACAGCAAAAAATATAAAATTTAACTTTTAGCAGGATAACTAATCCAAGACCTAGTAAGACCCAATAAAACCATTTTTTTTCTTTCTTTTTGTGGATAGATAAGATGCCAAAAAGAAACATTCCTACCCCTAGTAAAATTAGAGGTTCTTTCAAAACACCAGCGCTCCATATAAATATAGACGGAAAAAGTACAATACTCCAGAACAGATATGTTATGTATTTGGAAGGATATAATAAAGCCAAACTTCTTATCGTCAGTATTATTCCGATATATCCCAGCATAGTAAAAATAATCACGTTTACAACATAATTGTTTAAACTGATTAAATTGATGACAGCACATATTTTTATTATTACTCTGGATTCATTTGTTATCACAGATTCGTAACTATTATCCCAATGATTCATATTAATAAAATAATCCATCAGAAAATGATCTTCATGTATACCAATTATGATTTTAATGAAGTCTGAGGGGGAATCAAAAAATACTTGTGCTAAAGCAAGGCTGTCATCATAAAATTTAAAAATGTCAGCTGTCTGCCTGTCCCGGTAAATTTCGGTGTAAACATAATACAAGATAAACGCACCAAAAAGTTTTGTTACAAAGGCTAATGAAAGTTGAATATTTGAAATATTTTCAAATCTAAAAACTCTCCATTTTCTTATAAGGTAAAATGAACATAACAGATAAATTACGGCTAAAATCAATAGTTCAATTTTTTCATTTCAGTAAAATAATTGAAAACCGCTAACATATGTTAGTAAATGATGTAAAATTTAGTAGTTGCTCATATAAGTTTAATTATTTTTGTCCCGTTTTAAAATAAATATAATGAATAATTACGCCACTGTTGAACAAGCCGTAGAACTAGGATTACTAGAAGCTGAGTTTCATAAAATTTGTGAAATACTTGATAGGAAACCCAATTTCACGGAGTTAAGTATTTACTCCGTAATGTGGTCTGAGCATTGTTCTTATAAAAATTCAATTAAGTGGTTAAAAACACTTCCTAAGGATGGTCCACACATGTTGGTGAAAGCGGGTGAGGAGAACGCAGGTTTAGTTGATATTGGAGATGGTCTTGCCTGTGCATTCAAAATAGAATCACATAATCATCCTAGTGCATTGGAACCTTATCAAGGTGCTGCTACGGGTGTAGGTGGGATTAATCGGGATATTTTTACCATGGGTGCAAGACCAATTGCACAAATGAACTCATTACGTTTTGGAGAATATGGTAATGATAGAACAAAGTGGTTATTAAAAGGAGTGGTGAAAGGAATTGGAGACTATGGTAATTCATTTGGAGTTCCTGTATTGTCTGGAGAGGTGTTTTTTGATAAAAGCTACGATCAAAATCCATTGGTAAATGCCTTTTCAGCTGGCATTATGAACACGGATCACCTCATTTCAGCTAAGGCAGCAGGACCAGGAAATCCGGTATTCATTGTGGGTTCTTCAACTGGAAAAGACGGTATTCACGGAGCGGCTTTTGCTTCTAAGGATATTACGGAAGAATCCATGGATGACCTTCCAGCAGTTCAAGTTGGAGATCCGTTCCAGGAAAAGCTTCTTTTGGAAGCTAGTCTAGAATTAGCCAAGACAGATATCATAGTCGGTATGCAAGACATGGGTGCAGCTGGAATAACATGTTCTACTTCTGAAATGAGTGCTGCAGGAGGAGTTGGGATGAACATTGACTTAGATAAGGTTCCAACTAGACAAAAAGATATGAAAGATTGGGAAATTTTACTTTCTGAGTCTCAAGAGCGAATGTTAGTAGTAGTTAAAAAAGGAGAGGAAGAAAGAGTAAAAGAAATATTTGATAAATGGGATTTGAATTGTGAGAAAATAGGAGAGGTTACAGACAAAGATGAATTAAATTTTTATCAAAATGGAGAAAAAGTTGCACAAGTACCTCCATCATCACTAGTGCTAGGTGGTGGTGCCCCAATTTACGATAGAGCGTATAGTGAACCCTCTTACTATAAAGAATACAAGAAATTCAGTATTAACAATATTGAAGAACCAAAAGATTTAAGAGAAGTAGCCACATTTTTATTTAGTCAACCAAATATCGCATCTAAAAGATGGGTATATGAACAATATGATAGCATGGTAGGGACAAATAATGTTTCTACAAACCATCCTTCTGATGCTGGGGTAGCATTAGTGAAAGGAACAAATAAAGGAATTGCCATGTCAGTGGATTGTAACTCTAGATATGTTCACGCTGATCCTGAAGTGGGGACCACGATAGCTGTATCTGAAGCAGCAAGAAACATTGTGGTTAGTGGAGGTGCTCCTTCAGCTGTCACAAATTGTTTAAATTTTGGGAATCCATACCATCCTGAATCGTATTGGCAATTTGTAGGAGCAATAAAAGGTATGTCAAAGGCATGCATGCAGTACTCTACACCCGTAACAGGTGGCAACGTAAGTTTTTATAATCAATCGGTGATAGATGGTAATGAAGTACCTGTATTCCCAACACCCACCATTGGTATGATAGGCATATTAGAAGATGTAAAAAATATCATGAGTTTAGATTTTAAATCAAGCGATGACTTGATCATACTCGTTGGTAAATCAGTGAACGACATTGCTTCTTCTGAATATTTGGTAAAATATCATAACGTAGATGCTTCTCCTACTCCTTACTTTGATCTTACAGAAGAACATCAATTACATCACTGTATTAGTTCATTGATCAAGGAAAAAACCATAAATGCTGCTCACGATTGTGCTGATGGCGGTCTTTTTGTATCCTTAGTTGAAATGGGATTATATTCCAATTTAGGTTTTGATATTAAAACTAATGAATCAATAAGAAAAGATGCTTTTCTTTTTGGGGAAGCTCAAGGAAGAGTTGTGGTTACAACAGTTAGAGAGAAATTAGCTCAGATTGAATCCATATGTAAAAACTTTAACGTACCATTTGAGATTATTGGTAAGGTAAATTCAGAGACATCAATTAGTGTCAATAAACATAGTTTTGGAAATATTGAAGATTTTAGAAAAATATCACATGATGTGATTAATCCATAATTTTACTATATTAAAGGAAATATTTTTTCGATGTACTCTGCTGATTTTGTTCCAATTTTATTTTACGTATTTGTAACCTACTTTATTTTAAGGTCCATAATGATTATCCCTGAAAGGCAATCATGGGTAATTCAGCGATTAGGGAAATTTAATAGAATAGCCCGCCCTGGTTTTAAGCTTAGAATACCTATCATAGAATCTGTAGCATCCAAAGAAAACCTGAAAATTCAACAATTAGATGTAGATGTAGAAACCAAAACAAATGATGATGTTTTTGTAATTCTAAAAATTTCTGTGCAGTACCGTATTATCAATAATAAAGTTTATGAAGCATTTTACGAATTAGACGATCCGCACGGTCAGATTGCCTCCTATATTTTTGATGAAGTTAGGGCTGAAGTTCCAAAATTACCTTTAGATGACGTCTTTGCTAAAAAAGATGACATAGCTATCGCAGTAAGAGATAATATTTCTGCACAGATGGAACAATACGGGTATAAAATTGTAAAGACTTTAATCACAGATATTAACCCTGATGAGTTAGTTAAAGCATCAATGAATAAGATTAATGCAGCAACAAGGGAGAAAGAAGCAGCTGTACAAGAAGCAGAAGCGGAAAAAATCAGAATTGTCAAGCGAGCTGAAGCTGAAGCAGATTCAAAGCGATTATCGGGAGAGGGTATTGCCAAACAAAGGCTTGAAATAGTAAGAGGATTTAAAGAATCTGTAGAAGATTTTCAAAAAGCACTACAAGAAGTTGATCCTCAAGAAATAATGCAATTTGTTTTGATGACCCAGTATTTTGATACATTAACCGCAATAGGGGCTAATGAAAATAATAATACTGTGATGGTTCCACATACACCAGGTGGAATGAAAGATTTTCAAAATCAAATCATACAAGGTACATTTATCGGTGAAGAACTAGCTAAGAAAAAAAGTCCTAAATAATCGGCAACCATGGATTAATTATACGTTGTGTAATTAGTTTAAAACTATTAATTTCGTCAGAATGTTAAAAAGTATTATAAAAGGCTTAGTTACCCTATTTTTTCTCACTCTATTAATTTATGTAAAGGCCTCTCATGTTCCAGGCGGAAACATTTCTTATGAAAATGTGGGGCCTAATACTTTTGTAATAACACTCACTGTATTTGAAGATTGCGGTACTTCATTTATTTCGAACGTAAGTGAGCCAATAAGCGTATCTAATGATTGCGGAATACCCTTTCAATCGACTATACAATTACCCAATATTGTGTTTCAAGATGAAGTTTCTCAATTGTGTGTTACATCATTACCACTAAGTGAATGTAATGGGGGGTCTTTACCAGGTGTATACATGCACGTATGGCAAGATACTATTACGTTACCAGGAACTTGTGATAGCTGGACATTTGCATATGACGATTGTTGTAGAAACAGTTCTAACAATTTAACCGGTACAGGAAATAATTATTATTGGGAGACTGTTTTAAATAGCAATACATCCCCGTCTAATTCTTCGGCAGTTATTACTTCTCAGCCTATTCCGTACTATTGCATTAATCAAACTGTCGTATATAATTTTGGTGTAATTGAACCTGATGGT
>CACAYQ010000002.1 GCA_902536695.1 uncultured Bacteroidota bacterium
TTTTGGTTCGTCACCTTCATTGTGTCCATATTTTCTATAGCACAACAGATCTACAAAAACATCTCTAGAAAATTCTTGTCTGTAACGCAGAGCAATAACTATAGTTTGTACTACCGCTTCAATATCATCCCCATTGACATGAAATACTGGACTAAGGGTTGTTTTACCTACATCCGTACAATATGTACTAGATCTTGCATCTAAGTAATTCGTGGTAAAACCAACTTGATTGTTTATTACAATATGTAAGGTTCCGCCTGTTCTGTATCCATCAAGTTGAGCCATTTGGACTACTTCATACACAATACCTTGACCCGCTATTGCAGCGTCTCCGTGAATAAGAATCGGTAAGATTTTTCTTTCATCCCCGTCTAACTCATGATCAATTTTAGACCTTGTTATCCCTTCAACAACAGGGTCAACCGCTTCTAAATGTGATGGATTTGGAGCAAGCGTTATTTTAACTTGACGCCCAGCATCAGTTTCGACTTCTGATGTAATTCCCAAATGATACTTCACATCACCATCAAACAAGGTGTCATCATCATACTCTTTACCCTCGAATTCGGTGAAAATACTTTCATAAGTTTTATTAAAAATATTCGCTAGGACGTTCAATCTACCTCTGTGTGCCATGCCTACTATAAATTCCTTAAGGCCTAAAGCAGAGCCGTTTTCAATTAATGCATCCAATGCTGGAATTAAGGATTCTGCTCCTTCAATTGAAAACCTTTTTTGTCCCACGAACTTTTTTTGTAAGAATTGTTCAAAAACATTAGACTGATTTAGTTTATGTAAAATGTGTTTCTTTTGATCTTTAGTGAACTGAGGTCTATTTTTGAGTTCAATTTGCTTTCTTATCCATTCTACTCTTTCAGGGTGTCTTATATATTGGTATTCAATACCAATAGACTGACAATACGTTTCTTCTAAGTGAGCTACAATTTCATTTAAGGAAGAAGGACCTATCCCTACTTGGTCACCTGCTTGAAAAACAGTTAACAAATCATCCTCATCAAGACCAAAGTTTTTAATATCCAAGGTTGGACTGTATTTTCTTCTTTCCCTAACAGGATTGGTCTTTGTAAATAAATGTCCTCTAGCACGATAGGCATTAATCAAATTAATGACCCTGAATTCTTTTTTAACTATGGATGGAACTTCATCGATTTCATCGTAATTGAATTTAGCAAATTCATATCCATCGAAAAACTGTCTCCAGCTTGGTTCTACTAACCTTTTATCAATTAGATATTTTTGATGAAGCTCATCTACGTAATCACTATCGATACTATTTAAAAAAGAAAATCGATCTAGGCTCATTCCAAAACAAAGATGCAAAATATTTATTTGAAAATAAACCTGAAAATCACTTTCTTTTTTATCATATATAAAACAGAATTTTTAACCGGCTCTATATTCAATTAAACAAAACTTTCCTTGTATTTTATAACCAAGATCATTACGAAATGAAATCCATAAATTTTAAACGATCTTATCTAATAGAAATAATAAAAAATGGGTTTATTGTTAATCCATTTTAACAGATAATCTGTTGGACAATATATCTCAGTTTATTTGACATGCTTATATTAGTTTATCATGAAAAATAAAGTTCTTATCACGGGTGGTTCTGGACTTATAGGATCAAGATTAACACAAAAACTAATCGCACACAATTATGATGTGGTACACCTTACCAGATCAAAAAATTCAAAGCATGATATAAAAACTTATGAGTGGAACTGGGGGAAAAAAGAAATTGATGAAAATTGTCTTGAAAACATAAACGTTATTGTCCATCTAGCGGGTGCTGGGATAGCAGAAAAACCTTGGACACAGAAAAGAAAAGAAACCATTGTAAAAAGCAGAGTACTTACTACTCGACTTTTACATGAAGTTATTAACAAACACAAAATAAAATTAAATTCTTTTATTTCAGCTTCGGGAATAGGTGTTTATGGAGCAATCACCAATGAAATAGTATACCGTGAAGCTAATGAACCTTACAATGATTTTATTGGCAATTGTTGTAAACAATGGGAAAGAGCAGCAGACTTATTTCAAGATGATACTAATGTATATAAACTTAGACTAGGAATTGTACTTGATAAAAATGAAGGAGCACTACCAAAAATGAGTTCAATGATCAGAAAAGGATTAGGTTCGCCTCTAGGGTCTGGCAACCAATATATGCCATGGGTGCATATTGACGATGCAGTAAATGCCTTTATGAACACAATAGAGAAAAAAATAAATCCAGGAACTTACAACGTGGTTAGCAGCCAACATTGCAATAATAAAGAATTCACCAATGCTATGGGAAATGCTTTAAATAAAAGAATCAGATTACCAAATGTTCCAAGTTTCGTTTTAAAATTTATTTATGGTGAATTAGCGGATATATTATTAGAAGGTTCCAGAGTTTCTAACGAGAAAATCAAATCTCAAGGCTTTGATTTTAAATATGATCGTATTGAAGATGCTCTTAGTGAAATTTACAGTTAGTAATTTCTATTCATCAAATTTTCTGCAAACATTACCAATACTTCTTTACTTCTCTCATTTAAACTGGTTTGCATTATGTTAGAAATAGCTTCAGTATGGTAATTATCCTTTCTTCTAATAGCTAAATCTAATACACCATATTTATCATAAAGTACTTTTATCTGATTCACAATTTCTTTGTCCTTAATGTCATTGGATTCATAAAGAGAGTTTACGTGAATTTTTTCTTTTTTTGATAATTGATTTAACATAGAGATAAACATGAGTGTCTTCTTTTTTTCTAATATATCACCACCTATTTTTTTTCCAAATTTTTCACCAACAGGGTAGGCATCAAGTATATCATCATGTATTTGGAATGCAATTCCTAAATTGATACCAAAATTGTACAAAAATTGAGCATCTGTTTCAGTTGCCCCTCCCACCATGGCCCCCATTTTTAAGGCACAAGCTACTAAGACAGCTGTTTTCAATTTTATCATTTTAAGATACTCCTCTTCACTAACCTCATTTTTTTCTTCAAATATCATATCCAACGATTGACCTTCACAAACCTCAATAGCTGTTTTATGAAAAACGGAATGAATAGACTGATTAAGTGATTGAGATTCAATTAAAATCTGATTAACAAGGGCATACAGTAGGTCTCCTGAAAGTATAGCGTCATTAGTAGACCATTTTTCATGTACTGTTTGCTGACCCCTTCTTAACGTTGCCTGGTCCATTATATCATCATGGACTAAAGTAAAATTATGAAACAGTTCAACCGCCATTGCTTCTTTAATGGCTAAGTTGGGATTACCTCCGTATAAATCTGATGCTAATAATGTAAGAGAAGACCTAAATCGTTTACCACCCAGATTTACCATATATTTTATGGGGTCATATATAGTGTAAGACGGCAGTGAATCTAGGTATTTCAGTAATGCCTCATCAATGATTTCTTTGTATTTCTCTAGCATTTATTTAGTTGATTAAACTCATGAGATAATTACCATACCCACTCTTTAGAAGTGGTAATGCTAATTCCTTTAACTGATTATCATCTATAAAGCCATTTGAATATGCAACTGCCTCAATACAACCTACTCCCATACCTTGTCTTTCTTCTATTGTTTGAACAAAATGAGAGGCTTGCATCAATGAACGGAAAGTCCCAGTATCTAGCCAAGCTACTCCTCTACCTAAATTCTTGACTTTAAGGTTCCCCTGCTCAAGATAAACCTTATTAACATCTGTAATTTCATATTCTCCTCTAGAACTAGGCTTTAAATTTTCTGCAATTTTTATGACTTCATTGTTATAAAAATAAAGTCCGGGAACTGCATAATTAGATTTTGGATTATCAGGTTTTTCTTCAATGGATAACACATTTTCATTTTCATCAAATTCAACCACTCCATAACGCTCAGGATCGTTAACCCTGTATGCAAAAATTAAGCCCCCTTCAGGACCGGCTGAAGATTCCAATTTTTTTCCCATTCCAGATCCAAAAAATATGTTGTCTCCTAGAATTAAAGCTACTTTATCTTTACCTATAAAGTTTTTACCAATTATAAATGCTTGAGCGAGTCCATTCGGCTCAGGTTGTATCTGATATTCAAATCTACAACCCAACTTTGACCCATCTCCAAGTAAATGTTGAAACAAAGGTTGATCGTGGGGAGTAGTGATGAAAAGGATTTCTCTAATACCAGCATGCATTAAAGTGGATAATGGATAATAAATCATTGGCTTATTGTATACTGGCATAAGTTGTTTACTGACTGCTAGTGTCAACGGGTGAAGCCTTGTCCCTGATCCTCCTGCTAAAATTATTCCTTTCATGATTACAATTTATTCCATTCTATATCTTGATCATCTTGAAAAAGATCTTCTGATTCTTTAAAGTTTTGAGTTAAAATTCTTTTTTCTAAGCTTAACAACAGTGAAGGTAATAACACCAAGTTAGTTAACATAGCCACAAATAAAGTTAATGAAACCAGTAATCCCAAAGCTTGAGTGCCACCAAAATTAGATGCTGTGAAAATAGAAAATCCAAAAAATAGAATAATGGATGTATATATCATACTCACACCTGTTTCTCTAATTGATGTTTCAACTGACTTTCTTATATTATTATATTTTAACTCCTGTCTATATTTTGCTAAAAAATGTATCGTGTCATCAATAGAAATCCCAAATGCTATACTGAATACAAGGATGGTGGAAGGCTTTATTGGAATACCAAAGTAACCCATTAATGCAGAAGTAAAAATGAGCGGTAACAAATTTGGGAGGAGCGAAACCAAGACCATTTTTAAGGATCTAAATAAGAAAGACATAAGCAGCGCTACTACGACAATCGCTATCATTAAGCTAATAAAAAGATTATTTACTAAATATGTTGTACCCTTTGCATAAATCACACCTGTTCCTGTTATTTGAAGATCAATTTTTAGTTCATCAACTGCTTTTCTAACAGCACTTTCAAATGCATCTAAACCAAAATCGTGTTTCAACTCAGCCCATTCAGTAGGAAACTCTACAATTCCAACTTGTTCATCCGATGTAAGTTGATTTTGAACCATATACTTAATATTGTTGTGACTATTATAAAAATCAAACATCTCTTTTTCTGACTCCACAACTTTAAATTGTGTAGCTTCGGGGTTAACTATACTATCAACATAGGTATTTATCCTAGAAATCAAACTATCCATAGCAGCTGTCCCTATATCCGCAATTTGCATAGTTATTCTAGTAGTCTTGTGATTTGAATCTAAAAATGTTTTTACAAAACCATTGCTATTGTCAATTACGGAGTCAGAAAACGTGTTCTTAAAATATATAGAATTAATTATTCTTGAAAAGTACCTTTGATCTTTTGATTTACTAAAATCTAAATCATATTTTGACTTTTTTCCATTTGCGTAAGACTGTGAAATAAACTTCATTGCATCAACAATGGAGAGTGATTTTGATAAATATTTTTCACTTTTCAACTGCTCTTGTAGCTGTTGAATTTTAGCAATGTTTGAAAAATTATCATACACTACACTATTGAAATTTAAAATTATTTCAAATGGTAGGACTCCATTTAATTCTTCTTCGAAAAACTTTAAGTCTTTCACAACCAAATCATCATTTGGTAAATCATCTACTATATTTCCAGTTGTATGCATTAAAGACATACCATAAATACCAGCAATGAATAGAGCTGTTGTTACAAGATAAATTTGCTTTCTTTTTTGAGTAGCAAAGTAAACTAATGCATCTAATACCTTAAACATCCATTGTCTATCTAAATGCTCAGTATGTTTACCCTTTGGTTCAGGTAAATAACTAAATATAATTGGCACCAGACAAATACTAATAATAAACATGCAAATAATATTGATGGATGCTACCACACCAAATTCCTTCATAATTGCTGAATGAGTAAATATAAAGGTGCCAAAACCCATAGAAGTTGTTGCATTAGTCAAAAAAGTAGCATTTCCTACTTTTTGGATTACTCTATCAAGAGCTTTAATTTTCTTACCATGACTTTTAAATTCCTGTTGAAATTTATTAATAAGGTAGACACAGTTTGGTATACCTATTACAATTAATAATGGAGGAATAAGCCCAGTTAAAGCGGTGATTTCATAATTAAAAAGGCTTAAAACACCAAGCGACCAAACTACCCCAATTGCCACTACAATCATTGAAATAATAACAACTTTGATTGATCTAAAAAACAGCAACAACAATAAAGCAGTTACTATCATAGCTAGCAAAATAAAAACTTTTAATTCTTTCTGAACAGTAGTCATCATTACAGATCTAATGAAGGGTAAACCAGAAAATTTTAAGTGTGAAAAATAATTTGAATACGAAAGGGCCTTAGATCTAATATCTTCTATTAAAGTACCCCTGTTATTTGAATTGAAAATATCTTTATTCAGAAATAACATCATAAAGTGCAAGTCAGAAGAGTCCTTGTATACAATATTGTTATAGAACTCGAGGTTTTTAATTATCTTTTTTACGCTGTCTACCTGTAATTGAGACAGAGGATGTTGATTAATAATTTCTTTAAGGGTGAATTTAGAGTTTGACTTATCTTTAATAATGTTGTAAAGGTGAGCCTCAGAAAAGATTGAATCGACAACGCATTTAAAATGGGGTGTTTCTGTCTCTGAAATATTAACTTTTATATTTTTTAAGCTATCTGCTAACTCTAGCCATGCATTGAATCTACTTTCTGTATAGAATTCGGGCTCATCTGTAGCAATAACCACCATCATTCCATCAATACCAAAATTGGCTTTGAACTTTTCATAAGCAAGAAAAGTAGGGTCATTTTCTGGGAGAAGTTTATTGAACTGGTACTGTAGCTGAACTTTTGTGGATTGAAGACCCATAAAAGCAGTAATCAAAAAGAGAATACACAATATCAGAATTCGATTCCTTAGTATGAGAATAGAAATCTTTCTCCACATATTTTTTTTTTGCTAATGTATTAATTAATACTATAGTTTATTGGTTCTAATCATAAATGATTTTAGTATTTTTAAATTCTATCAGACCTCATTTTATAAATACACTTAATATTTTAAATTCCATTACCTTAATCAGATTGGTCAATGCTTTAAAACTGTTTTCTAGCTTCAAAATAGCAATCTTACTTAAAAAACCCATTCATTTCGGATTTCCAATGGCCTTAAGTATAGAGCCCACTACAGCTTGTAATCTTGGATGCCCTGAATGTCCAAGTGGACTCAAACAATTTACTAGGAAAACTGGAAATCTAACACTAGAACTACATCAAAAGATAATTAACGAATCATATAAGAATTTAATGTATGTGAATTATTATTTCCAAGGAGAACCATACATAAATCCTAATCTCTTTACTATGATTAGTCATTCTACTTCCAAAAATATTTTTTGTTCCACATCCACAAATGGTCATTTCTTAACAGATGAGAATTGCAAAAAAACCATTTATTCAGGATTGCAAAGTTTAATTATCTCAATCGATGGGAATTCTCAAGAAAGCTATGTTGAATATCGAAAAAATGGCGATTTAGAAAAAGTAAAAAAAGGAGCTAAAAACTTAGTGAATTGGAAAAACAAATTAAAAAGTAAATATCCGTACATCATACTACAATTTTTAATTGTAAAAACGAATGAACATTTAATTAATGAAATGAAAGCGTTTTGTGATGAACTTGGATTAAATGAATTCAGAATTAAAACAGCTCAGTTTTATGATTTTAAAAATGGGAACCCACTTATGCCTTCAAATGAACAGTATTCTAGATACCGGAAGAAAAAAAATGGACAATATGAACTTAAAAATAAATTTAAAAATCAGTGTTGGAGAATGTGGAGTAGTTGCGTTATTACGGTAAATGGTGAAGTTGTGCCGTGTTGTTTTGATAAGGACGCAAAATATCAACTTGGAATGATAAAATCAAAAAGTTTAAGAAGAATATGGAAGAGTGAAGATTATACTAATTTCAGATCTAGAATTTTGACCAACAGAAATGGTGTTGATATTTGTAAAAATTGTTCTGAGGGCTCAGAGGTATGGGCATAAAAAAAGCCCTCAATAAGGGCTTTATCTTAAATAAATAAAAATTATTTATTCGTGATCATGTCCTTCGTGATCAGAATGATCTTCAGTAGCTTCTTCTACTTCATCCATCATTTCAGAAGTTACACTATCAAGTGAATCTGACATCATTTCCATTTCATTAACTGCAGAATCAACAGTAGCTTCAATTTCTTCAAGAGCTTGATCTACAATAGCATCTAACTCTGCTTCCATCTGAGCTTCTAATTCTGCTTCTGAAACACCACTACCGCAAGAAAAAGCAAGCAAAGCAAGTGGTAAAATCCAAAATTTTTTCATTTTTTATTAAGTTTAAATTTGCAAATTAAGATTCAAAACTAAACTATTTTTACGAATAGAGAAGAAAATCAATTAATAATCGATTAAACCTTCATAATATCTTCTTCTTTTACAGAAACTAATTCGTCTACTTTTGTAGAATAAGAATTGGTTAAATTTTGAACATCGAGCTCTGCATTTTTAACCGCGTCTTCGCTTAACCCTTCGTCTTTAAGCGATTTAACCATATCATTAGCATCTTTCCTTTGTGTTCTCAAACTGACTTTTGCATTTTCGCCCTCAGCCCTTGCTCTTTTCACAAGATCTTTTCTTCTTTCTTCTGTTAGTACTGGAACAGAAATTATAATAACTTCTCCATTATTTTGTGGGTTCAATCCCAAGTTGGCATTAATAATGGCTCTGGTAATTTCGTCTAATAAACTTTTTTCCCAGGGTTGAACGGTTAGTGTTCTTGGATCTAAAGTACTTATATTTCCAATTTGGGATAAAGGAGTTGGAGAACCATAATAGTCCACTCTGACTGTATCTAACATGGAAGGGTTTGCTCTTCCTGCTCTAATTTTGCTCAATTCTGAATTTAAATGAGAAATGGCTTTCTTCATTCCATCTTCAGCTTCTTCTAAAATCATGTTTATTTCTTCCATAGTGTTTATTTAAACCGTAACTAAAGTTCCTATTTCTTCACCTGTAACCACTTTTTTAAGGTTACCTTTACTATTCATATTAAATACAATAACAGGCAAATCATTTTCCTTACAAAGCGTGAATGCAGTCATATCCATGACTTTTAGGTTTCTCTTGTAAGCTTCGTCAAAAGTTATAGTGTCAAATTTTTTGGCGGAAGCATTTTCCTCAGGATCCTTATCATAAATACCATCAACCCTTGTTCCTTTAAGAATCACTTCTGCATCAATTTCTATTGCTCTAAGTGAAGCAGCAGAATCAGTCGTAAAAAAAGGATTTCCAGTGCCAGATCCGAAAATAACTATTCTACCCTTTTCTAAATGTCTTACTGCTTTTCTTTTAATAAAGGGTTCTGCAATTTGTTTCATTTCAATAGCAGACTGTAAGCGAGTGAATAAACCCACAGATTCTAATGCGGCTTGCAAAGCCATACTATTAATCATGGTAGCTAACATACCCATGTAATCTCCTTGAGTTCTTTCCATTCCACCTCTCTCCGCTTGAACACCTCTAAATATGTTTCCACCACCAATTACAATACCAATTTCAGCACCTAGATCAGCAATCTCTCTAATTTCCTCTGCATATTGCATTAATCTATTATTGTCAATTCCAAATTGCTTATTTCCCATTAAGGCTTCTCCACTAAGTTTAAGTAAGATTCTTTTATATTTCATATAATATTCAATTTTTGAGCAAAAAAAAGAGAGCTTAAAGCTCTCTAAATATAGATAATGTTATTAAATCGAAAGCGAATAACGCTTAAAATCTGTGACTTTAAGATCTGGGTTACTTTCTTTTAAAAACTGAGAGACTGTTTTTTTGTTGTCTCTTATAAAAGCCTGATTTAATAATGTAGTTTCTTTAAAAAACTTATTCAATCTACCTTTAGCAATTTTTTCTGCCATTTGCTCTGGCTTACCTTCTTGTATTGCTAAGTCTTTTCCTATTTCAATTTCTCTTTCAATAACTTCTTGCGGTACTGAGTCTTGATCTAGTGCAATAGGGTTCATCGCTGCAACTTGCATAGCCACTTGTTTACCTTCATCTTCTGCATCAGCTGTAAGACCAACCATAGATGCGATTTGGTTTCCAGGATGATTATATGCCACAACCCTTTCAGCCGAAATTCTTTCAAAATAAGAGATTTCAATTTTTTCACCAATTACGCCACTTTGCTCCGTTATTTTTTCAGCTACTGAAAGGTCAGATCCTGTGTAATTTGAGTTTAACAGGTCATCTAAATTTGAAGAGCTATTCGTTATAGCTAAATCTAATATTGCATTGGCAAAGTTTCCAAAATCGTTATTCTTTGCAACAAAATCAGTTTCACAGTTAAGACAAATAAGATATCCTGTATTCCCTGAAGATTTAGAAATAACTAATCCTTCTTTAGCATCTCTATCCCCTCGTTTTGCAGCAATTTTTTGACCCTTTTTTCTTAGAAAATCGATTGCAGCTTCTAAATCACCGTTTGATTCTTGCAAAGCTTTTTTACAATCCATCATTCCAGCACCGGTTTTTTTTCTTAATTCATTTACGTCTTTAGCAGTAATATTCATTTTTAAATACTTTTATAAAATCAAATTTATTCTTCCGATTTTTCAGCAACCACAGCTTCTTTTTCGGCTTTCTCTTTAGCTAGTTTTTCTTTGTTTTGTTTTCTTTCTCCTAAACCTTCCTTAATAGAGTCACATAAATGACCAACGATTAAATCAATTGATTTTGTAGCGTCATCATTAGATGGTATCAAAAAGTCAATGCCTTCAGGACTTGAATTCGTATCTACCATAGCAAAAACGGGGATGTTTAAGTTTTTTGCCTCTGCTAAAGCAATGTGTTCTTTCTTAACATCAACTATAAAAATAGCAGCAGGTAATCTGTTCATATCAGAAACACTCCCAAATACCTTACCAATTTTTTCTCTCTGTCTAGTTAATTGTAGTCTTTCTCTCTTTGACATGGTGTCAGCTGTACCATCTTTCATCATTTTATCAATAGAAGACATTTTTTTTACTGTCTTACGAGTGGTTTTGAAATTGGTAAGCATACCCCCTGGCCATCTTTCTGTAATGAAAGGCATATTTACTTCAGTTAGCTTAGATGAAATGATTTCCTTAGCTTGCTTCTTAGTTGCTACAAATAGAATTTTTCTACCTGACTTTGCAATTTGTTTCATTGCATTAGATGCTTCTTCAAGCTTTGCTAATGTCTTATTAAGGTCGATTACGTGAATACCTTTTTTTTCATCGAAAATGTATGGAGCCATACTTGGGTTCCACTTCCTTTTAAGATGCCCGAAATGCACTCCCGCATCAAGCATAGTTTCAAAAGTTACTTTTGACATTTTGTTTACTTTCTTTTTACTGTTTTACTTTAATCAGCAGATGTGAAGTAGCAATATTTGGTCTCCACACCTTAGATACTAAACCACGTACCCAGGTACGTTTTATAAAATTATCTTTTACTAAATTGAAATTTCTTTCTAGCTTTAGGCTGGCCTGGTTTTTTACGCTCTACCATTCTTGGATCTCTAGTCATTAACCCCTCAGCCTTTAAAAGAGGTTTATATTCTTCATTAATTTCAACTAATGCTCTTGAAATAGCCAATCTTATAGCTTCAACTTGTCCTGTAGTTCCTCCACCATTAACATTAATTGTAGCATCATATTTTCCAGATGTTCCTGTTAATGCAAAAGGTTGGTTGATTTTATATTGAAGTACATCTGTAGAGAAATACTCTTTTTGATCTCTTTTGTTAATGGTAATTTTTCCTTTACCTGATTTTAAATAGACCCTCGCAACGGATGATTTTCTTCTACCTATTTTATTTATAATCGACATATAATAATTAGTTAAGTTCTACTTTCTTTGGTTTTTGAGCAACTTTATCATGTTCGCTACCAACAAAAACATGAAGATTAGTATATAATTTTCTACCTAATCTATTTTTCGGCAACATGCCTTTAACTGCTTTTTCAATTAATCTTTCTGGAAATTTTGCAAGAAGATCTGTGGCATTAATTGATCTTTGTCCACCAGGATATCCGGTATGTCTAATATATTCTTTTGATTCCCATTTGTTCCCCGATAATTTTACTTTCTCTGCATTAATCACGACTACATTGTCACCACAATCAACATGTGGAGTAAAATTAACTTTATGCTTTCCTCTGATCAATGCGGCTATCTTGCTAGCAACTCTTCCAAGAGGCTGATCAGCAGCATCAACTAACAACCATTCTTTATTTGCGGTTTCTTTGTTAGCAGATAATGTTTTATAACTTAAATGACTCAATTTGGTTTAATTTTGATTAACGGGCTGCGAAGATATGATATAATTTAGAAACTAACAATTCACTTTTAATATTTTTAAAGATAAGTTAACTTATTACTTTCAACTGTTTTCCAACTTTAATAAATGCAGCAATAGCTTTATCCAAGTGATGCTTTTCATGAGCTGCAGAAATTTGTGTTCTAATTCTTGCCATACCCTTTGGAACAACAGGAAAGAAGAAACCTATAGCATAAACTCCCTCTTTAAGCAATAAATCAGCAAAACGTTGCGATAAACTGGCATCATAAAGCATGATAGGAACAATAGGAGAATCTCCTTCTTTAACATCAAAACCTGCCTCTATTATTTTATCTTTGAAATAAGCAGTGTTGCTTTCTAATTTATCTCTTAACTCCGTTGAAGAGCTTAAAATTTCAAATACTTTTATGGCAGCACCCACTATGGAAGGAGCAAGGGAATTTGAAAAAAGATAAGGCCTAGATCGTTGTCTTAACATTTCAATAATTTCCTTTTTACCAGTAGTATATCCACCCATGGCTCCACCAAGGGCCTTTCCTAGAGTACCTGTAATAATGTCAACTCTGTCCATTACATTGTGATATTCAGGAACACCCCTCCCTGTTTTACCTATGAATCCAGCAGAATGGCACTCGTCTGTCATAACGAGAGCATCATATTTATCAGCTAAATCACAAATTTCATTCATTTTGGCAATATCACCATCCATAGAAAAAACCCCATCCGTAACAATAATTCTGTGTCTATCAGATTGAGCAGCAATCAATTGCTTTTCTAAATCCTGCATATCGCTATGTTTATAACGATATCTATTAGCCTTACATAATCGAACTCCATCGATAATTGATGCATGGTTCAGCTCATCCGAAATAATCGCATCTTCGGGACCAAATAAAGGTTCGAAAAGACCTCCATTAGCATCAAAAGCAGCTGCATATAAAATGGTATCTTCAGTATGGTAAAATTCAGCAATCTTTCTTTCTAGTTCTTTATGAATATCTTGAGTTCCACAAATAAAACGCACTGAGGACATACCAAACCCATGCGTGTCCAATGCATCTTTGGATGCCTTAATCACATCTGGGTGAGAAGATAATCCCAAGTAGTTATTTGCACACATGATGACTACCTCATCAGTATTCTCTACATGGACCTGAGCTCCCTGAGGCGAAGTAATAACTCTTTCCTTTTTAAAGAGACCTGCTTCTTTTACACTTTCTAGTTCTTCTTCTAGAAAAAATTTAAGTGATTTATACATATTTCAACTTTTTAAACAATTCCTTGATCAATCATAGCATCAGCAACCTTTACAAAGCCTGCAATATTAGCTCCTTTAACATAATCAATATATCCATCTTCTTGGGTACCAAAGTTGACACATTGTTTATGAATATCTAACATGATATTATGGAGCTTTTGATCAACTTCCTCACTAGTCCAATTAAATCTTAACGAATTTTGTGACATTTCTAACCCTGAAGTAGCTACACCACCAGCATTGGACGCTTTACCTGGAGAAAATAAAACTCTTCTTGACTGGAACAGAGCGATAGCTTCAGGAGTACATGGCATATTGGCCCCTTCAGCAACAGCCATACAACCATTTTCGACCAATTGTTTTGCTTGTTCTTCATTTAATTCATTTTGTGTTGCACATGGTAAAGCAACATCGACTTTAATTGACCATGGCTTTTCATTTTCATGGAATGATACCCCATCAAATTCAGAGGCATACTCCATTATCCTTCCTCTTCGGTTATTTTTTAGATCCATTATCCATGATAATTTTTTGGCATCAATTCCATTAGGATCGTAGATAAACCCTTTGGAGTCGCTCATAGTAACTACTTTTGCCCCTAGTTGTGTTGCTTTTTCACAAGCAAATTGAGCCACGTTTCCTGAACCTGAGATAGACACCACCTTACCGCTAAAATTATCGCCTTTTGTCTTTAGCATTTCAGCAGCAAAATATACCGTACCATATCCAGTAGCCTCCGGCCTAATTAAGGATCCTCCCCAATTAATTCCTTTACCAGTCAAAACACCAGTAAATTCGTTTCTTATTCTTTTGTATTGGCCAAACATGTATCCAATCTCTCTTCCTCCCACTCCAATATCACCTGCAGGAACGTCAGTATTAGGGCCAATATGTCTTGATAATTCTGTCATAAAAGATTGACAAAATTTCATTACTTCATTATCCGATTTCCCCTTTGGATCAAAATCAGATCCGCCTTTTCCGCCACCCATAGGTAATGTAGTTAATGAATTTTTAAAAATTTGCTCAAAACCTAAAAACTTGAGAATGGATAAATTCACAGAGGGATGAAATCTCAAACCTCCTTTGTATGGACCAATTGCAGAATTAAATTCAACCCTAAATCCTCTATTCACCTGTACTTCACCGCTGTCATCTAACCAAGGGACTCTAAATTGAATTACTCTTTCGGGTTCTGTAATTCTCTCTAAAATTTTTGTGCTTTTGTATTTTGGATTAGCCTCAATGTAAGGAATAACTGTTTCAGCAACCTCCAATACAGCTTGGATAAATTCAGGCTCATGACTGTTTTTAAGCTTTACAACTTTCATGAAAGCATCTATTTGGTGTTGATATGAAGACATTTTAAAATGTTAGTTTAATAAAAGTTTAATTTCGGCCAAATGTATGGAAATTTATTATTGTTTTTTGTTTATGCACATTCATTTTATTTTGCATTTTATTTGAAACAAAATATAATAATTTGTGTAAGCTCTCTACATTTGTGATATGAGTTTTTTCGGTCAAGACTTTCATAACAAAAAAAACAATGTGGAGGATGATTTTTATTATTCTACAGATGGTTATATTATTTTTACTGAAAAATATCATTTAAAGAGGGGGTACTGTTGTAAAAGCAATTGTAAGCATTGTCCCTTCGGGTATGATATTAAAACAGGAAAAATAAGATCTAATGACTGATTTTAAATCTCTTATCAGGGCTGGAATCCCCACAACTCTCCCAGAACCAAAAAAAAGATCAGCAAAATTAAGCCACGCTCCAAAGAGAAAGGCAATACTTAATGCAAAAGAAACCCAACTGGCTTTGAAAAATGCCTTGAGATATTTTCCGTCTCGTTTTCACCAAATTTTAGCAAAAGAATTCCTATCGGAACTAAACGAATATGGAAGAATATACATGTATCGTTTTATGCCAGATTATAAAATCTATGCTAGACCAGTTGAGGAATATCCCGGGAATTCATTGCAAGCCAGAAGTATTATGCATATGATCCAAAATAATTTAGATCATAAGATCGCTCAACACCCTGAAGAACTAATCACATATGGAGGTAATGGTGCCGTTTTCCAAAATTGGGCACAATATCTTCTTACTATGCAATACCTAAGTGAAATGAATGACGAACAAACGTTGGTAATGTATAGTGGACACCCTCTTGGTTTATTTCCATCCTCGAAAATCGCTCCAAGAGTAGTTATAACAAATGGAATGGTTATACCAAATTATTCTAAACCAGATGATTGGGAAAAATTTAACGCACTTGGAGTAAGTCAGTATGGTCAAATGACCGCTGGATCATACATGTACATTGGACCTCAGGGAATTGTTCATGGCACTACAATTACTGTTTTGAATGCATGTCGAAAAATTGATAATAAAGGGACTGCAGGGAAATTATTTGTTACGGCTGGTTTGGGAGGAATGAGTGGAGCACAACCAAAAGCAGGGAATATTGCTGGTGTGGTTTCTGTAACTGCAGAAATCAATCCTAAAGCTACTTACAAACGACATGAACAAGGATGGGTTGATGAAGTAATTGCTGATCTAGACGAATTATGTACTCGTGTTAAAAAAGCAGTTGCAAAAAAGGAAGTGGTTTCTATAGCCTATGATGGCAATATTGTTGACGTATGGGAAAAATTTGACGAAGAGGGTATTTTTATTGATTTAGGTTCTGATCAAACATCACTTCACAATCCATGGGCTGGAGGATATTATCCAGTTGGAATGACTTTAGATGAATCTAACAAGTTAATGTCTAGTAATCCTGAACTGTTTAAAACTAAGGTAAAAGAAACACTCATAAGGCATGCTAATGCCATAAATAATCATACTAAAAAAGGAACCTATTTCTTCGATTATGGAAATGCATTTTTGTTGGAGGCGTCTAGAGCTGGAGCTAATGTAATGGATAATGAAGGAATTAACTTCAAATACCCTTCGTACGTACAGGATATAATGGGCCCCATGTGTTTTGATTATGGATTTGGTCCTTTTAGATGGGTGTGTGCATCAGCTAATTCAAAAGACTTAAAGATTACAGATGATATTGCATGCCAGGTTCTTGAGCAAATCATGAAAGACTCTCCGCAAGAAATTAAACAACAAATGGCGGATAATATTCAATGGATAAAAGGAGCTCAAAAAAACAAATTAGTTGTTGGGTCACAGGCTCGTATTTTATATGCGGATGCTGAAGGAAGAATGAAAATAGCTTCAGGCTTCAATAAAGCAATTGCTGAAGGAGTTATTAGTGGACCTGTAATTTTAGGTCGAGATCATCACGATGTTTCTGGAACAGACAGTCCATATAGAGAAACTTCAAATATTTATGACGGTTCTGCTTTCACAGCAGATATGGCTATTCATAATGTTATTGGTGATTCATTTAGAGGAGCAACATGGGTTAGCATTCATAATGGTGGAGGTGTTGGATGGGGAGAAGTAATAAATGGTGGTTTTGGATTAACATTAGATGGTTCAAAGGAAGCAGATGAAAAATTAAACAATATGCTTTTCTGGGACGTGAATAATGGTATTGCAAGACGAAATTGGGCGAGAAACCCAGAAGCCATTTTTGCAATCAAAAGAGAAATGCAAAGAACACCAAACCTTAAGGTAACTATTCCATCAATTGTGGATGATGAAATTTTTAATAGTTAATTTAATAAACACTTCCGTTTAAATTTTTTCAATTTACTTTTTTCATTGTTTCTTTGTAAGAATAAATAAATGATGAAAGATAATATTTCAATAGTAGGGGCTGGTAACCTAGGTTTGTCGCTTGTAAAAGGGCTTGTTGAATCCGGAGAATTTACTCCTCAACAATTTAAATTGTCCAGAAGAAGAATTGAAAAATTAAATGAAATGGCCAAAACGGGTTATCATATTTTTAATGATAATAAACTTGCTGTTGAAAATACTAGTATTGTAGTTCTTGCGGTTTTACCACAAAAGATTAACGAAGTATTGCAAGAAATTAAAAATAAGCTAGATCCAGACACATTATTGATTTCTTTAGTTTCAGGAGTAGAAATTAATAACATTTCATCCATAATTGGCGATCAAATACCCATAGTTAGAGCCATGCCAAACACTGCTATATCCATCAGAGAAAGTATGACTTGCATTACTACAATACAAAAATGGGAACATCATTTAGATAAAGTAAAAAGTATCTTTGATCATGTGGGCGAAACCGCTATAATTAATGAAGAAAAAATGACATCAGCTACTGCATTGTGCGCATGTGGAATTGCCTTTTTCTTAAGATCAATTCGAGCCGCATCTCAAGGAGGGAACGAAATTGACTTTCATGCTTCTGAAGCTTTAAAAATGGCCGCTCAAACTGCAAAAGGAGCTGCATCATTATTATTGGAAAACAACTCACATCCTGAAGACGAAATTGATAAAGTTACATCTCCAAAAGGATGTACTATTGCCGGGCTTAATGAAATGGAGCATAATGGATTTAGCTCCGCTTTTATTAAAGGGATTACGATATCAGCCAATAAAGCAAAATATTTATACGAATGATAGGGTTTAAAAATAAAACGGTATGGGTTACGGGAGCATCTTCAGGTATAGGAAAAGCTTTAGCAATTCAGTTTTCAAAATTAGGAGCCAATGTGGTTTTATCTTCTAGAAAAGAATCAGACCTTAAAGAGGTAGAAAAACAATGTCAATCTAACACATTCGTGCTTCCATTGGACTTATCTTTTCAAGATAATTTTAATGAATTGGTTAAAAAAGTCTCTGATCAATTTGGACATATTGATGTCTTAATTAACAATGGGGGAATTAGCCAACGATCTCTCGCTTCTGATACCACTTTAGAGGTAGACCGAAAACTTATGGAAGTCAATTACTTTGGAACTGTTGGGCTTACCAAAGCAGTTTTACCCGTAATGCAAAAACAAAAAAGTGGTCATATTATCACCATTAGTAGTTTATCTGGAAAATTTGGCTTTTTTCTTCGCTCAGCCTATTCCGCAGCAAAATTTGCCCAAGTTGGATTTTTTGAATCGCTAAGACTAGAGGAAGAAAAAAATAACATTCTAATAAGTATGGTGTTCCCTGGATTTGTAAGAACAAATATTTCACAAAATGCTCTTTCTGGAGATGGAGAAAAACACGGAAAATTAGATAACAATCAAGAAAAAGGAATAAGTCCTAAAAAATGTGCACAGGATATCATCAACGGAATTTTAGATGAAAAACACGAAATTTATACTGGAGGAAAAGAAATTTTAATGGTCAAAGTTAAACGTTTTTTACCTCGCCTTTTTTATAAAATATTAAGAAAACAATCGGGAACTTAGTCTTTTATCCTAGAGAATTTCATCGCCTTAAGCATCCAATTAGGAAGAGGTTGGCTAGGAGGTCTTTTTTCTACATTTAGGTAAAGCCCTAATTTTTCGATTATTGGGATTTTATATACTTCAATCATTTCAATCAGGGTTCCATCTGGATCTTCACAATATGTACAATGTACTTTTGTAGAATCACCCATACTTAATACATCTTTTGTATCGCAAGTAAACCCGTGACCTTCTGAAGATAATTTCTTTCCTAAAGACGGCATATTTCTCACATCAAAACCCAAATGAACAAATCCGGTATCTCCCCAGAGTCTATCTGCATATATTTTAACTGGTTTTCTTTCTGTTAAGTCTTGAACTAACTCTATGTAGCTTTTGCCAGCTAACTTTGTGAAGCCACCGCCTGAGGGATTTTTTTGCGTGAGAAGAACTCTTCTAAATTGACTGGTACCTCCTTCAATATTTGACCAATCTTCAAAAACACCACTTTTATCAAAAACAACCTCATCATATCCAAGCAATGCATAAAAATCAATTGACTTATCCATATCTGTGACTCCCACACTACAACCTGCTGTTCCGCCAGTAACAGTTGGATGACTTGTATAAAAATCATTTGCTGGAATGATTTGCCAAAGTAAATTATCAAGATCCTTTACGTAAAATGTTTCTCTACCATCTGGAGTACTTGTAATATCTGAAATCACATTGGCTTTGTTTTTAATAAAAAAGTCATATGCTTTAGATACATCAGGAGATTTAACCTGACCTATGAAAATTCCCAAATCTCCTAGTTGATGTTTTATTTTAGCATGTGTTGCTTTAAACGTACTCGGGCAGACCACTTCCATGGCACAACCTCCCTTTATATTTAGTATCATGGCCGCACGCTTAGAGATAACTTTACCTTCTGTATAAATGGTCATTAAAGGTGCTTCTGCCTCGTCATTAAACAAAGGAATATCCATTCCAAAAAACTTCCTGTACCATTTCCAAGAATCTTCATGGCATGGAACACCAACTCCTACATGTTGTATACCGTGTATGGTGTAACTCATGACTTTACCCTTTCCACATAAACTCCCTTTTGAACATCCACCTTTATTTTATCACCCGTATCAATAAATAATGGAACCCTAACTTCTGCTCCTGTATCAATAGTCGCGGGTTTCATGGTGTTAGTTGCTGTATCCCCTTTAATTCCAGGTTCAGTATAAGTTACTTCTGCTTCTAAAAATTGGGGTTGCACCACAATTAAAGGCATTTCTTCTTCCGCATGAAAAATGATAGTACATACCATACCTTCTTTAAGAAAATCAGGCTTATCAATCATATGACCTTCAACAAATATTTGCTCAAAATTTTCGGTATGCATGAAATGATAACCAGCCCCCTCCATATATAAAAATTGATAGGGTCTATTTTCAATTCTTACCGTTTCAATTTTGTGTCCTGCTGGAAATGTATGGTCAAGCACCCGTCCATCTTCAATTCCTTTCATCTTAGTTCTTACAAAAGCTGGACCTTTACCAGGTTTTACGTGTTGAAATTCAATTATTTGCATCAATTTATGATTGTGTTTGATGCAAAGTCCGTTTCTGATATCTGATGTTGTTGCCATTTTGAAAATATTGAAGGGCAAATATAAAAATATGTTGGTGAGAATTTAACTTATATTGCTCCAATTGGGTTTGAGTTTTGACTGCCTTATTAATTCTTTTCTTATAAAGAAGCTTTCTTTCAATACTAAATCAGGATCTCTTATTAGTAGTTCATCCACATGCTGTTTAGTAAGTTGAACTAGTTGAGCATCCTTAGCTAAATCAGCAAGTTTAAAATCTAAAACACCACTTTGTTGCGTTCCCATAATGTCTCCTGGTCCTCTTAATCTCAAATCTTGCTCTGCTATTTCAAAACCATCATTGGTTCTAACCATTGTTTCTATCCTAGTTTTTCCATCTTCTGAAAGTTTAAACCCAGTCATCAATATGCAATATGACTGGTCAGCACCACGTCCTACTCTACCTCTTAGTTGATGTAATTGTGAAAGCCCAAATCTTTCTGCACTTTCTATAACCATTAATGAGGCATTAGGAACATTAACTCCCACTTCTATAACAGTTGTTGCAACCATTATTTGAGATTTACCACTTACAAATCGTTCCATCTCAAACTCTTTATCATTAGGTTTCATTTTACCATGTACAATACTTACTGTATAATCAGGCAATGGGAAACGCCTTACTACACTTTCATATCCATCCATAAGGTCTTTATAATCCATTTTTTCCGATTCTTCAATCAAAGGATATACAATATAAACCTGTCTTCCAAGCTTAATTTCATCTTCAATAAATTGAAATACTTTTAACCTGCTGGAGTCGAAACGGTGAACCGTTTTGATTGACTTTCTTCCAGGCGGAAGTTCATCAATAACAGAAACATCTAAATCTCCATAAAAAGTCATCGCTAATGTTCTTGGAATTGGAGTTGCTGTCATGACTAGAATGTGGGGAGGACAACTATTTTTTTTCCAAAGTTTTGCTCTTTGTGCTACACCAAAACGATGTTGTTCGTCAATTACTGCTAGTCCTAGATTTTGAAATTTTACCTTATCTTCTAATAAAGCATGCGTACCAACCAATAAATTTAATTCTCCGCTTTCTAAATCTTCATGAATTACAACTCTATCTTTCTTTTTCACTGAACCTGAAAGTAAAGAAACTTTTAAACCTAATTTTTGGAAATAAGGTTGAATAGAATCATAATGTTGGTTTGCTAGAATTTCGGTAGGTGCCATGAGGCACGCTTGAAATCCATTGTCAATGGCTAATAGGATAGTTAAGATAGCAACTATTGTTTTTCCGCTACCCACATCACCTTGCAATAATCTATTCATGTGTTTCCCCAGACCTAAATCTTTTCTAAATTCCTTTATGACTTTTTTTTGTGCATTTGTGAGTTCAAAGCCTAAATGGTGATGGTAAAAATCATTAAAATATTGACCTACAATTTCAAACTTAAAACCTTCTACTTTTCTTCTTGTTGTTATCTTTTGTCTTGTCATACTGAGTTGTAGAAAAAACAACTCTTCATATTTAAGTCTTAGGATAGCTTTTTTTAGTAAAGAAGAATTTTGAGGAAAGTGAATGTTTTTGAAAGTTTCCTTATTAGATAAAAATGCATTTATCTTTTCTAACTCAGGAGATAGAGTTTGATTTAAGTAACCTAATACGAGTGGCAACAAATTGCGTTGTAAATTCTCTATTCCTCTGGAATGAAGCCCAAACTTAGTTAACTTTTCTCCTGAATGATATATGGGTTGTAATTCACCCATTTTATTCTTGTTTTTGTCCTCTAATTCTAATTCAGGATGATTAAAATTCCACATGTTATTATATTCATTTGCCTTTCCATATAAAACATATTTTTTACCTATTTCAACTGATGATTTTATCCACTTAATCCCTTTAAACCAAACTAAAACCACATCGCCTGTTTCGTCTCGGGCATGAGCAACTAATCTTTTACGTCTTGGAGGTCCCAATTCTTCGATATCATAAATAACTACGGAAAGCTGAACAGCAGTATTCGGTACTTGGATTTGATTTACCTTGATTGTACTTGATCTATCAATATATCTAAAAGGAAAGTAATGGAGTAAATCTAGATACGTATAAATCCCCAACTCACTCTTCAACACCTCTCCTCTCTTAGGACCTACACCCTTCAGGTAATCAATTGACGTATTAAGTATATCATGTTGCAATTTCAAAAATTAAATCATTCTTGAAATTAAATTAAATAAAATTCTCAAATGGAATCTTTACCAAGCAATAAAACTGGGTTTTCTAAATAATTCTTGAAGGAGTTTAGAAATGCAGATCCTACAGCACCATCTACAACTCGGTGATCGCAACTTAAGGTAGCTTTCATGACATTTCCTGGAACTACTTGACCATTTTTTACTACAGGAACTTGTTGAATTCCACCTACTGCTAAAATGCATGAGTCTGGAGGATTAACAATAGCAGTAAATTCATCAATACCAAACATACCTAAGTTTGAGATGGTAAATGTGTTACCAGCCCAATCTTCAGGTTGTAGTTTTTTGTCTTTTGCTTTTTGTGCGAATTCCTTTACTTCGGCCCCAATTTGAGTCAACGGTTTTTCATCGGCAAATCGTACAACTGGAACAAGCAAACCCTCATCTACTGCAACAGCCACACCAATATGAACGTGTTCATTATATCTAATAAAATCCCCGTACCATGAGGCATTGACTTTTGGGTTTTCCTTGAGAGAAACCGCTACAGCTTTTACCACTAAATCATTAAAAGAAACTTTTAATGGATTTATAGATTTATTTATTGAAGTTCTTACCTCCATGGCATTATCCATATGAATGCTAACTGTCAAATAAAAATGTGGAGCTGAGAACTTACTTTCGGCAAGCCTTTGCGCAATAACCTTTCTCATTTGAGAAACAGGTTCATCAACAAAAGATTCTACACCACTAAATGATACTTTTCCTTGAAAATTTTCAATATCTCTTTTGACAATTCTGCCGTCAGTACCAGTCCCCTTAATCAAATTCAAATTAAGACCTCGCTCATCAGCCAATTTTTTAGCTAAAGGAGATGCCTTTACAATCCCATTAGAAACAGTAGTAGAAGGCGGAAAAGAAGTTGTGTTTGCTGTTTGATCTATAGAAAAAGATGGGGCAGGTTGAGGAGCTGGTTGACTCACTTCCACAGGTTTAACTTCTTCAGCTTTGGGTGGAATAATCTCGGTGTCAGATACCTCATCTTTATTGGATTTTTGTGGCTCTTCGTCTTCTTTTAAAAGTGCTGTAACATCTTCATCTTTTTCTCCTAAAATAGCTAATATTGAATCAACTGGAGCAGTCTGACCTTTTTCCACACCAATGTGTAAAAGCACACCTTCTTGGAAGGATTCAAACTCCATGGTAGCTTTATCGGTTTCAATATCTGCTAATAAGTCACCACTTTCAATGCTGTCACCAACACTTTTATGCCATTCTGCAACAACACCTTCAGTCATGGTGTCACTTAGTTTGGGCATCCTAACAATTTCGGCCATAAATCAAATGTTATAAATATTCTTTAATATAAGGATAGTCTTTTTGAACATATACGTCTTCGTATAACTCGTGAGGTTCAAGGTCTGGAGATTCTTCAGCAAATTTCACAGATTCCTCTACTATTTGTTTTACCTCGTTTTGAATCTCTTTAATTTCTTTTTCAGAAGCTAATTTATTGTCTTCTATAGTTTTTAGAACTTGAGAGATTGGATCTTTTTGCTTATAATCTTCTACTTCGTCTTTAGTTCTGTATTTTTGTGGATCAGACATGGAGTGTCCTTTGTATCTATATGTTCTTATATCAAGCAAAGTTGGACCATCACCCTTTCTTGCTCTATCGCAAGCATCTTTAATGGCATGATGCACATCTTCAACAGACATTCCATTTACTACATAAGAAGGCATATGATAAGATTTTCCAATTTCACTCATGTCTTCTACATTAGTTGTTCTTTTTACAGAAGTCCCCATCGCGTAATTATTATTTTCAATAATAAAAACTACTGGCAATTTCCACATCATGGCCATATTAAATGTCTCATGAAGTGCACCTTGTCTAGCTGCTCCGTCTCCAAATGAACAAAAGGTGACATTTTTGTTGCCTTTGTACTTGTCCGCAAATGCTATTCCGGCCCCCATAGGTATTTGAGCACCTACAATCCCATGTCCGCCCATAAGATTAACTTCTTTTTTAAACATATGCATAGATCCACCTTTTCCTTTGGACATACCTGTCTTTTTTCCATAAAGCTCAGCTAACATATATTTAGGATGAATACCTAGCCCAATCGGATGAGCATGGTCTCTATAAGCTGTGATGTGTTTATCTTCTTTTTGGCATGCAGAAACTGTACCTGCAACAATGGCTTCTTGCCCTATATAAAGGTGACAAAATCCACCAAACTTTTGTTGAATATACAGGTGACCAACGCGTTCTTCAACTTTTCTCATCACAAGCATATCTTTATACCATTTGATATACTGTTCTTTTGAAAAATCCAACGAGTTTTTTTTCTTGGATTTTGTATTTTTTTCCATCGTTTGAATAGACATAATTTAAACTATTAAAACAAATATATATTAAAGTTATTTAAACTGTGGAAATGTTGTGAATTAATGACGCTTTAGCGCATCAGTTTTAAATGCAAGAGGCAATAAATCAGAGATACTATTCAGTTCATAAATTTCTCCAATCTCACCTTTTAAAAAGATAGGTATATCTGAGTTTTGATTTCTTTCATACTCTACCATGACCTGTCTACATGCTCCGCAAGGGGTAATGGGTTCTTTTATTATGGCATGAGTAGCTCTCACAGATACGGCCATTTTTTTAATAACCAAATCAGGAAAGTGAGCGCGACAATAATACAACAGAACTCGTTCTGCACACAATGAAGAAGGCAAAGCCATGTTTTCTTGATTATTAGCCGTCATGATTTCTCCATTTTCCAGCAAAGCGGACGCACCCACATTAAAACCAGAATAAATGGCATATGCTTTTTCGAGAATTTGATCAGAGGCCTCAATTAATTTTTGGTCTAATTCATTCAAATCTTTAACAGAATTGTAAATCTTATAGGAGAATGAAATTTTCTTAATCATTTGCTATAAAGATAATAAATAGCTGATATTACTCTGTAGAACCTGACTCAGTAGAACCAAGATTAAACTTAATAGAAAATCTTATAGTGTTTGCTAATGGGCTCTGTTGGGTTAAAGCGAGAATGTAAGATAAATCTAGCCCAATAACTTTGTATTTAATACCCGCTCCGAAAGAAATGAATTGTCTATTCCCTTTGGTAGGATGTTCGTAAAAATAACCTGCTCTTACAGCAAATAATTCAGAATACAAAAACTCAGCGCCTGCTGATAAATTCACTTCTCTTAACTCCTCTCTAAATCTAGAACCATTTTCTACCGTGTAAACGCCTCCATCATTTACTAAACTTCCAGGAGCATCTGTAAATGATCCAAACATACCCGTAGCCACTCCAACATTAGGATCTCTGCCAGAGAGAATCATGTTGGGATTGTTAGGGTCATAAATGGGTGGGGTTGGGATTAATAATTTGTTTGCATCAATGGTAAATGTAAATTTGTTGTATTCATCTAAATCCATTTTAAGAGCTGAACCAAGTCTAAGATTGGTTGGTATGAAATCTCTATCCGCATTTTCCGTGTAAGCCATTTTAGCTCCAATATTTGAAATATTTGCTCCAAATGCCAGAGTAGAAGGCATATCTCCAATATCAAAAGAATTGGATTGGTAATAAAATGATAAATCAGTGGATATGCTTTGCCCAGGTTTTGTACTTGCACCGGCAACCTGTGTTCCGCCCGTTAAATTTGAAAAAATATACCTAGCTGTCAAGCCAGCAGAAAAATTATCACTTAATTTTCTTGAGTAGGCTAAATCAACAGCAAATTCGTTTGGATTAAAATCACGAATGGTTTGACCATACACATCTGTAAATGTGATGCTTCCTAACGAGAAATACCTCAGCGACACACCAATACTTGAAAAACGATCTAATCTTTTATATCCTGAAAGATAGGCTAGGTTAATGTCATTAACAAGCGCTCTTAGCCAAGGTGAATATGACAAACTATAACCCATGTCATTCATTTCATCAATAAAAACCAACTTGGCTGGATTCCAATGTACGGCATTAGCATCTGGACTAATTGCAACACCAGCATCTCCCATGGCACCTGATCTTGAGTCAGGAGAAATCAATAAAAAAGGAACTGCAGAAGTTATTGTGTTTATACCAGAACTTCCGTTTAACGTTTGAGTTGAAATTTGCGCCCTTATATTGCTTACTAAAAAAAGTGCAACAAGCAGAATAGCTGATTGTATTTTATATCGATTTAAGTTTCCCATACCATTTATCATAATTCACTATAACGACAAATATATATAAATAGTATATAGTTTTTAATTATTTCAAAAGGAACATCGTTTCTGTTTTAGACGAACTAAGCCCTTGTTCATTCGTAACCTCTAGTTTATATAAATAGACCCCTCTAGCCAATTGCTCACCAAAATCATCTAACCCATCCCATGAAATGCCGCTTGATCTAAAACCTTCATTGTGAATTCTCCTATTTATTGTCTTCACTGTTTTACCTGAAACATTATAGATATGAATGTCAACATCAAGATAGTTGCAATTTTGGTTGTGTTCAAAAAAGAAAGAAGTATTTGTTGTAAATGGATTCGGGTAATTTAATACGTGATTAAGTTTTATCTCTGCATTATCAACAACAATAAAGTTGATATCTGATTTAGAAGAATTATTATAATTATCCCAAACTTTTAATTCAATTTGATGTTCACCAGCAGATAAATCTGTTAATTCATAGAAAATCTTACCACTCTGATAAGAGTCTAAATCGGATTCATAATATTCATTTAAAACTATACTATTTGCATAATCAGCATCTAAAATGAGCTCAATATCATGACCAATTCCATTCCCCACTGTATTTATTCCGTTTGAGTCAAATATATGAGCAATCAACATGGGACTGTTGTTTGAAATACCACCAGATACAAAATTCATATCATTCATGTAAAGCTTAACATCTGGACCAACCTCATCGCTTGTAGCATTGGTGTTGATACCTCCAATTATTAAATTCTCATCACTTCCATTTCCATCAATATGACCATTTTCAGCATAGAAACTGATTCTTGAACTTCCAAAAGAATAATCAATATCCTTAGGAACTTTTAATCTAAAAGTAAATTGCCCATTAGTAACGGTAGACTTTCCCTTGTAAATCAGGTTTTTCCACATTTGAAAGGGTGAAGCCGAAGATCCAGAGTTTGTACCCAACGTAGAAAAGGATGTTTTTTTATCGAATAATGAAATATTTACGACACCATCAAAAGTAGAATATGGATGGTAATATTCATTTTCTATATGTCCATAAATTACTAATTCGTCCAATGCGCGAATCGTATCGGTACTCGTAGAATCTAAAACAACATGTATTTCTGGTAAAGCCAATTTTAATGCAGGGTCTCCAAGTAATGCAAATTTTCTATAATTCTGATCTGCACTAGTAATTGCAAACTTGTTTTTTGTGCCTTTATAGATGTCACCTAATGTTTGAGCTTTATAATTTACCAAGTCAAACACTGTATCATAGAAATACCTATTCAACCATTCGTTTGGAGTTGCATAAACCAATCTTGTTGTCGTATAAAGACCCACACCTCCTCCATTTGGGTTTAACAACACATATTCACCTGCAGATACACGATCATGGTCGTCAAACCTACCAAACTCGCAAGTGGCTGTCATAAACACCGGCATATTCGATAAATTAGACCAATTTTGAATAGTGGGTACCTTCAGTATTTGCTCATGGGCCCAACCTGTTTCACCTCCATGTCCAATGTAATTAACCAAAAGAGCACCATCATTTACTCTCTGATTGATAGCAAGCTCAGCATCAGGTATTCTTTCGCCTGTTGCGGAGGGTTGTTGAGCATAGGCATCAGCATGAATTTTGATAATATTTTGAGTGGGTTTTGTTTGCTCAATTTTTGAAGCCATAATTTCTATGTCATTGAAATAGGCGTTTTGATCTTCATCATCGCTAACTAGAATTACTTTATTTCTCCAGTCACCTAAAATCCCATTGCTTGGATTGATATTACAATCGAGGGATGAATTTGTGGTGTCAATGGTTTGATATTGGATTATTTTTTTAATCATATCCATGGCCTCTTGCTCTGTAGACACGGTTAATCTTCCGATAGCAATATTCAATAAGTCTGTATTCCGCATAGATCCACCATCCGATAATATGGCAAAGAAATCATCCGTTGCAAAGGTGTTCACCTTGGAAAGGGATTCTTGAGACTCAAATACAGGTAACAAATTATTACCGTGATCTAAAATATTTCTATTATCATACGTTCCGTCACCTATCAATACACAATATTTAGGAATCTGATTGGGGATTCCAGATCCACGAACATAAAACATCCTTAAAAATTGTTTTAATGCAGTTGCATCTCTCATGCCTGAAGAAAATTCATTATAAATCTGTTGATCTGAAACGACATGAACGGATAGTCCTTCTTGTTCATGGAATGTTTTCAGCGTTGCAGCTGACTGAAAAAATTTACTGTTAGTTATTATAATTACATCAGCTGATGACAAACCATGTAAATTTTGACTTTCTACCCTTTTCACAAATGTTGGATATGGAAATGAATTCCCTGATATAGCTATGTAATTTTTTAAACTATCTATCTCTTCTATAAAAAATAAGTTATTTCCATCTCGTTCAAAAGCTAGATTTTTTACATTATTTAAATCTGTTATGTCCCAAATCATTTGTACAGAATTGCTGTTTTGGAGATTAATTTTTGACCAAGCTGAATTGTCACTAGATAGGCTAAAATCAAAAGAGGAATTATCTACAATTAGTTGCCTCTTACAATTAACTTCAATGTAGTCCAAGTAGCCTTTAGCAGAAGGTGAACCATTGTTATTATACGTTAAATCCATTTGATAATTGGAGTTTAAATTGTTAACGAATGGATATTCAACTACTGCTGCTCTTCCTGCATCGGACAAATAAGAACTACCTGATCCATTGATAGTAATCGTTCTATTTTGTCCAAATAAGGATAAGTTAAATGAAGCTGGAGTAGACGAAGATTTACTGACAACCCTAAGCTTCAACCAAGAAGAGTCGCTGAGGTTGCTAAATGGGAAATCATATGTGTATTGATTTGTTAAATCAAAAACATCACCCAACCAGATAGCACCGGATTTTAACAGATTTATTTTATCTTCATTTATATATGCAAAATCCCAAAATTCATTAATCACCTGGGTGTAATTTTGATTTAGATTATTAATGCTATCTGTTGAGTTTGTAGCACCAGTGCCAATCCCTAAAAAGCAATAAGCGCTATCAGAATAAATATGATTAACGTGCCTGTACTTACCATTATTCATCTCTACTCTGTCACTACCGCTATGATAAAAAAGGACATAATCTCCTGAAGAAAAATTTCCGTCATTACCATCATAAATATACAAGGTTCGTTGAATTAAGTCATCAGGTCTAAAAGTACCATTTTCTGTATTTAACAAACCTTGATTATTAGAGTATAAATGAAGTTGAGAAGAAGGCGTAGGACCATCAATAATACCATGATTAATTAAGTAAGAATAATCAATTTTATACAGTCCACTTTGGGAAATACCAAGTTTGAACCAGTTCCATCCATTGGATAAAATAGATTGTGAGACGAACTCAGAAGATTTTTTTTTATTTGAAATAGGATGTGTTTTTTTAACTGATACATTAAATTTTGTTATTCTGTAATTTTTCCCATTTACTGATCTAATACATGAAAGTAAAAGTTGTGTCTTTTTAGCTTTATAGTTTTCCTCTTGATTACGAAAACTGATCTTGTAGTTTTCATCGTAATCTAATGAATTGGAGTTATTGGAAGTAAATTCCACTAATTCTTCTTTAAATTCAAAACTTAGCACTTCATAAGAACCAAAGTCTAGTTCATTTTGAAAATACAATTGTTTTGTCGAATAATCTTGAAATCCCTTTTCAGGGTAAAATGTTAATTCTAAATTTAAATCATCAGTATGAGTTTTGTAATGAATTTCTGAGTTAATATGAATGACTCGCTGGGAAAAACTTGTGTTTATCCAAAATAAAATAATAATTACGGCTACACTCCTTCTCATCTACAATGATTATCTTTAGAACTCAAAATTATAATGATTATTGTAATACATCAAAAATGATTAAGTTGCGATAATTGATTTTTTGTATAATTGGAACTTAATGAGAAAAATCATTTATAAAATACTCAATAATTTATGCTTAACATGTACTATCATTTTTACTTTGATATGTCTTAGCATAAGAGATGCATATTCTCAAGACGCTGAATTTACTCAGTTTTATGCGAGTCCCATATTTTTAAACCCGGCTTTTGCCGGAACTCATATGTGCCCGAGACTTACTTTGAATCATAGAAATCAGTGGCCAGGTGTTCCAGCCACATTTATTACAAATGCATTTTCTTATGACCAACATGTAGACGGCCTTCATGGAGGTCTTGGACTAATGATTGTGAATGACCGAATGGCAAATTCTCTTCAAAATAACAGAGTTAGTGGTGTGTATTCTTACCAAATGAAATTATCCAGAAAATTTTCTGTTAGGCTGGGGCTTGAAGCCGCGTTTTGGCAGAAAAAATTGGATTGGAATCAACTTACTTTTGGAGATATGATTGATCCTATAAGAGGTTTTGTTTACCAAACAGGTGATATTCCTAGAGGTGGTACAAGATCTGGATTAGATTTTTCTGCAGGATTTCTAGGCTTTAGCGAACAATTTTATTTTGGTTTTGCAGCTCATCACTTAAATGAACCAAACGAATCGCTATTAACAAACGAAACTAGTCCTTTACCTAGAAAATTCACAGGTCACATGGGCTTTCATATTCCTTGGTCTGGTAATGGTTCTGTATACAGGGAAACAGAAACTATTGTTTCTCCAAACATTTTATACAGAATGCAGGGAAGTGCTCAACAATTAAACATGGGACTGTATGTTCAAAAAGGCCCATATGTAGGTGGAGTATGGTATAGAAACCAAGATGCTTTTATCATCTTGTTGGGTGTTGAAGTGGGATTAGTAAAGGTAGGTTACAGCTATGATGTAACCGTATCTGATTTATCAATGGCAACGTCTGGTTCTCACGAACTATCTTTACAGATTAATTTTGATTGTCAGCCTAAAAAGAGAACATACAGGACAATAAGTTGCCCTTCTTTCTAAAAAATTACCTAAATTTGTAACTTATCGTTCGAAATTTTCGTTTAGAGCGACACTAAATAATTTTAAAGATGAAGAAGAGTATTTACATAATCGGGGTTTTTGTTATTGCTTTAATTACAAGTTGTACAGAATACGAAACCTCAAGTATTACTGGGTGGGATTACAACAATCCGAAAAACGGAGGATTTCAAAAAGTACCCTATGCCGAGCAAGAAACAGGTCCAGGTTTAATTCTTGTAGAAGGTGGAACTTTCACCATGGGCAGAATCGAGCAGGATGTGACATATGAAAACCATAATGTTCCAAGGAGAGTTACCGTTTCTTCGTTTTATATGGACGAAACAGAAATATCAAACTTCCATTGGTGTGAATACCTCTATTGGGTTGGAAGAACCTACATCGATTTTCCGATGATCTACAAAAAAGCTTTACCTGATACATTATGTTGGAGAGAGAAACTTGGATTCAATGAAAAATATGTAGAATATTACTTAAGACACCCTGCTTACAGAGATTATCCAGTTGTTGGTGTTTCTTGGAATCAAGCTAATGATTTCGCAGCTTGGAGAACAGATAGGGTAAATGAATATATCTTGATCAGAGAAGGAATCTTACTTATGAATCCCAACCAACAAAATGAACCATTTACAACAGACGCTTATTTTGCAGGGCAATACGAGCAAGGTTTAAATCCTCAAGGTCAAATAGCTGATTTAGACCCTTCAAAGGGTGGTTATGATCCTACTACGGGGAAATTTAAGCCAAGAGATATGGCAACTAGAACTGTAAAGATGTCTGATGGAATCCTATTACCTAGATACAGGCTTCCGACCGAAGCAGAATGGGAGTTTGCTGCGTATGGTTTAATTGGTAATACCATTGACGAAAGAATTATTGAAAAAAGATTATATCCATGGGATGGCCATTGGGTAAGAAACCCACAGGAAAATTTTCAAGGAGATATGCTTGCCAACTTCGTTAGAGGAAGAGGTGATTACATGGGTGTAGCCGGTCACCTGAATGACAACGCAGACATTACTGCTCCAATATATTCATACTGGCCAAATGATTATGGTCTTTATAACATGGCTGGAAACGTGAGTGAGTGGGTTAGTGATGTATACAGACCACTTAGTTCTGAAGACGTTGATGAGTTTAGACCCTACAGAGGTAATGTTTTCAAAACAAAAACACTAAATGCCTCTGGCTCTATAGATGAAAAATACGATGCAACTATATATGATATTTACGGAATAGAGCAATATCTCGTAGAATTCAGAGCAGAAAGACAGGGTAAAGCAGAAAGAAAGTATGGTTATTCACCTAAAAACATGTTGGATTCTGTAGAAACTGAACTGTTAAATACGGTAGATCAATATGTTCAAGATGCGAAAAAGCTTTTAGAAGACAAACAGATTATAGAAGCATCTGTCAAAATACAAGAAATCTTCGATAATGTTTTCGAGGATTTTGAAATGCAAGTTGAACAAGATGTAAGTCTAGCTGGTTATTCAATTCAAATAAGTCCTATGTTGAGGGTCGGAATGGCTAATTACATTGTAAATACACCAGGAAATGTCAAAATGAGAAACGTTACTGCTGAAGAAAATATGAAAAGAAGTAACTACAGGATTGCAGATAACATAGATTATTTGGATGGAGATTTAAAATCTTCAAGGTGGCATCCTGGTGATCCAGACTACAATGAACCAATCATTAATGAATTTAACGCTGGAACCAAAAATGAAGATTTTGCGATGTATCAAAGAGGCCCTGAACAAGCATTAGGTGGAATTAAAAACCCTGCTGGAGCCCCAACCACTTTGATTTCTGATAAGTCAAGAGTTTTTAAAGGCGCTTCATGGAGAGATCGAGCCTATTACCTAAATCCAGGAACTAGAAGATTCCTAGAAGAAGATAGATCACTATCGACCATCGGTTTTAGATGTGCAATGGACAGAATAGGTAGTCCAACTGGAATTGGGGTTTTCAAATAACTCTTTAAAAAAGATCATTAAAAAAAGGGGATTAAAGAATCCCCTTTTTTTTTGAATAAACTCTCTTCTTTAATCTTTTAAGATACTTCTTGCTATCACAATACGTTGTATTTCTGAAGTACCCTCATAAATTTGTGTGATTTTAGCATCTCTCATTAAACGTTCCACGTGATATTCTTTCACATAACCATATCCTCCGTGAATTTGAACTGCCTCCACTGTAGTCCTCATGGCTACTTCTGATGCATGTAATTTTGCCATAGAACCGGATAATGCATAATCCATTCCATGATCTTTATGCCAAGCTGATTTGTATACTAAGTTTCGAGCGTTTTCAATTTCTAAAAACATATCAGCTAGTTTAAACTGTATGGCTTGATGATTTGAAATGGGCTTGCCAAATGTGGTTCTTTCTTTTGAGTAAGCTAAAGATAATTCGTAAGCACCAGCAGCTATTCCTAAGGCTTGAGCAGCTATTCCAATTCTTCCACCCGATAATGTTTTCATCGCAAATTTAAAACCAAACCCGTCCTCTCCTATTCTATTTTCTTTGGGAACTTTGACATCTGTAAATACTAAAGTATGGGTATCACTTCCTCTGATACCTAATTTATCTTCCTTTGCACTAATCTCAAATCCATCCCAACCTTTCTCTACAATAAAAGCATTAATACCTCTATGCCCTTTTTCTACATCTGTTTGCGCGATAACTAGATAAGTTGAAGCTGTACTTCCATTGGTAATCCAATTTTTTGTACCGTTAAGAAGGTAATGATCTCCCTTATCTATAGCAGTAGTTCGTTGAGATGTTGCATCTGAACCTGCTTCAGGTTCAGAGAGACAAAATGCACCTACTTTCTCTCCTTTAGCTAATGGAACTAAATACTTTTGCTTTTGTTCTTCATTAGCATATTGTTCAAGTCCCCAACATACCAAACTGTTATTTACTGACATAGCCACAGATATAGAAGCATCAATTTTGGAAATTTCTTCAATTGCAAGCACATAGCTTAACGTATCCATACCGCTTCCACCGTATTTTGGATCTACCATCATTCCCATAAATCCAAGTTCACCTAATTGTTTTAATTGATCATAGGCTACTGTTTGTGTGCTATCTCTTTCAATGACACCAGGTTTACATTCATTAATAGCAAAATCTCTAGCTGCATCTCTTACTGCTAAATGTTCTTCAGATAATTCAAAATTCATAATTGATTAATTTGGCTGCAAAGCTATAAAATTAATCATATATTGTTGTTGCAGAAAACTGTTAAAGATAAATGACAAATTACCGAGTTATTGGACTTATGTCTGGAACTTCTCTAGATGGTTTAGATATTATCTGTGTTCGTTTTAATTATCGTAATACATGGAAATATCAGATCGAATATTGCTCCACTTATTCTTATCCAGATGAGTGGATACAAAAATTAAAAAATGCACCACAATTAAATGAAGAAAAAATCAAATTATTAGATCTTGAATATGGCATTCTTTTAGGTGACATGATCAATCATTTTATTCAGGAAAATAAAATTATAAAAACCAAATTAGATTTAATTAGTTCTCATGGACATACGGTGTTTCACCAACCTGAAAGAGGAATTACACTACAAATTGGTGATGGACAATCCATTTCAAACTTGACTAAAATTAACGTCATTAATAACTTTAGAGCAGTTGATGTGAGCTTAGGAGGTCAAGGTGCCCCACTAGTCCCGATTGGAGATCAATTACTGTTTTCTGAGTATACCTATTGCTTGAACCTTGGTGGCATTGCAAATATTTCTATAAAAGAGAAGGATGAAATAAAAGCTGGAGATATTGCATTTGCCAATATGGTAAGCAATGATTTAGCTAAAAAAAAGAATTTAATGTATGATATTAATGGACATTTAGCTAAAAGTGGTCGTGTAAATGCACCATTACTAAATGAACTTAATGAGTTGTCTTATTTTGATAAACCCTTTCCTAAATCGTTAGCAACAGAAGGGTATTTGAATTGGTTCAAACCAGTATTAGAAAAATATGATTTGTCTATTGAGGATAAACTACATACTGTTGGAAATCACCTTTGTGTTCAGATAAAAAAAGTAATTAAGGAAATTGAATCCCCTATTTTGGTCACAGGGGGAGGAGCCTTCAATTCCTTTTGGATTAAAAACTTATCCCACTTAGGACTAAATATAAAAATACCTGATCGAGAATTAATTGAATATAAAGAAGCGTTGATCTTTGCTTTACTAGGAGTTTTAAAAAAAGAAAACTTGATTAATGTTCTTTCATCTGTTACTGGCTCATCGTCAGACACCTCATCTGGAGATGTGTTTAATCCAAAATCATAATCTTATCCTTTGTTAAATCCATTGTATAAGTGACTTGTTTTTTCATACATTTGGGAGCATAAAATCTACAATGAAGGAATTACTTAAAAAGTTCGAAAATAAAACACCTGAAGTTGTTTTCCAATGGAAAGATTCTCAGACGGAAGCTAAGGGATGGGTAGTGATTAATTCTCTTCGAGGCGGTGCCGCTGGAGGAGGAACTCGGATGAGATTGGGCTTAGACCAACATGAAGTAACTTCTTTAGCCAAAACAATGGAGGTGAAATTTACCGTGTCAGGACCACCAATTGGAGGAGCAAAATCTGGAATTAATTTTGACCCAAATGACCCTAGAAAAGCAGGGGTGCTAAAAAGGTGGTACGAAGCGGTTACTCCTCTTTTAAAACACTATTACGGCACTGGAGGAGATCTTAATGTGGATGAAATTCACGAAGTAATTCCTATTACGGAGGATTGTGGGGTATGGCACCCTCAGGAAGGAGTTTTCAACGGCCATTATCAGCCTAGAGAAGCACAAAAAATAAACCGTATTGGTCAATTAAGACAAGGTGTATTAAAAGCCATTGAAGATGAAAAGTACTCTCCAGATGTACACAAAAAATACGTAGTAGCCGATATGATTACAGGGTATGGTGTTGCTGAGTCTGTAAAGCATTATTTTGACATATATGGAGGGGAATTAAAAGGTAAAAGAGTTATCGTTCAAGGTTGGGGTAACGTAGGTTCAGCAGGAGCATATTATCTCGCTCAAGAGGGCGCTAAAATTGTAGGCATTATAGACAGAGTAGGTGGATTAATCAACGAAAATGGTTTTACTTTTGAAGAAATCAAACAACTTTTTATCAATAAGAACGGAAACGCATTAAATGCCCCCAATATGCTTTCTTTTGAAGAAGTTAATGCTAAAATTTGGAACCTAAAATCTGAAGTCTTTATTCCTTGTGCTGCGTCCAGACTTATTACCAAAGAGCAAGTGGATAGCATGATAAAATCTGGTATTAAAGTCATTGCTGCTGGAGCTAATGTTCCCTTTGCAGACCCAGAAATTTTCTTTGGTCCTATTGCAGATTATACCGATGAAAAAATAAGCGTTATTCCGGATTTTATTTCTAATTGCGGTATGGCTAGGGTATTTGCCTATCTTATGGGGAATGACCTTGACAAAATAGAGGATGAAGCTATATTTGAAGACACTTCTGACACTATTAAAAACGCGCTACAAAAAACATTTGAAACTAAAAACCAAAAAACAAGTATATCTAAAACCGCATTTGATATTGCGCTTAATCAGTTAGTCTAGGATGGAAACCATAATTGTTGTCGTATTTATTCTTGGGTATTTAGCTATCACATTAGAACATACCCTTAAAGTTGATAAGCTTGTTCCCGCACTACTAATGATGGCCATTGCATGGGCTTGTATTGCCTTTGGTCTTCCAGAGCTAACCACCTGGTTTGATTCTTCTCATCACCAATTAGTAAACGGATTTTCTGATTTACCTTACGATTCGGATCAACACGGTATATCCAAGATGCATTTCTTGGAAGAAACACTATTACACCACTTTGGAAAGACTTGTGAAATCCTTGTTTTTTTAATAGGTGCCATGACCATTGTAGAAATTATTGATTATTTCAATGGCTTTGCTACGATAAAACAATTTATCAAAACAAATAAAAAAAGATCACTATTATGGATCATGTGTATTTTGGCTTTTATTTTATCAGCCATCATTGATAATCTAACAGCTACAATAGTGTTAATCACTATCCTTAGAAAATTAATTGCTGAAAATAAAGATCGGATTTGGTTTGCTGGACTTATTATCATTGCTGCAAATGCAGGTGGTGCATGGTCACCCATTGGAGATGTTACTACTACCATGCTATGGATGGGAGAAAAAGTAACTACGGTTAATTTGATTAAACTACTCATCATTCCATCTTTAATTTGTATGATAATCCCTACCACAATTGCTAGCTTTTTAAAACCATTTAACAGCACATTTACTGCTCCACCATCTGCAGAAAATAAGAGTAAATATGGCCCTTCTATGCTTTATCTTGGTTTAATCTCGATTGTTTTTGTCCCTATATTTAAAACCGTAACACATTTACCACCCTATGTAGGAATGATGTTGTCATTATCGATAGTGGCCCTACTTGCTGAAATCTTTAATGCTAGACAAAGTACATCCAGTGAAGGTGGTCATGCTAATAGCCCCATTTTTAAAGCTCTTTCGAAAATTGAAATGCCTTCAATTTTATTCTTTCTAGGCATACTTATGACCGTAGCAGCCCTGGAGTCATTAGGGCTGATATTCATGTTTGGACAAGATGTCCAGCAAGCTATTTCTACAGATCTATTTGTCATTCTATTAGGAGCTGGATCTGCTGTTATAGATAATGTACCGTTAGTCGCAGCAAGCATGGGTATGTTTGATCTACCGATTGATAGTACCACATGGCACTTCATTGCTTATGCAGCTGGAACTGGGGGAAGTATGTTAATTATTGGTTCTGCAGCGGGTGTTGTTGCTATGGGTATGGAAAAAATCTCCTTTTTTTGGTACTTAAAAAAGATGGGATGGTTAGCTATGATTGGGTACTTAACAGGCGCTGGTTCATTTCTATTATTTAGCGTAGCGTAATTCGTATTCAAAAAATAGTACTTTCATAGCAAAATACTATACATGAATTTAAATTTCCTACCTATGTTCTTTTCTATTCAAGAAAGTTCATCTGATATTCTAGAAGAAGCTACTTCAATTATTGAAACCGAACAGATCTCCATGTGGCAATTGATTTGGGGGTACGACTCCATGACAGGCGATTACAGCATTACAAGTTTAGTCGTGATGTCTCTTCTATTTCTATTTTCATTTATTGCTATTTATGTTTTCATTGAACGATTTATGGCTGTGCAACGCGCTTTGAAAGGAGAAAAAGATTTTATGCAAAAAATTACGGGATTCGTCAAAGCTGGAAATTTAAATGAAGCTAAAGATCATTGTAAATCATCTGATAATCCTATTGCTAGGATGATTGAGAAAGGAATTAGTAGAGTGGGTAGACCCATGAAAGACATTACCACTTCCATTGAAAATGTGGGTAAATTAGAAATTTCAAGACTTGAAAGAAGATTATCCATGTTAGCTACCATTTCAGGTGTAGCACCCATGCTAGGGTTTCTAGGTACTGTTCTTGGTATGGTAAAAGTTTTTCAAAACATGTCAAAAGAAAAAACATTTGAAATTGCCAGTTTGTCTGGTGGAATTATGGAAGCTATGATTACTACAGTTGGGGGATTAATTGTAGGTATAGTTGCTTATGTAGCTTACAATTACCTTGTAAGTAAGGTGGAGAAGGTGATTCATAATATGGAAGGTGCATCCATTGAATTCATTGATATTCTGGAAGCTCCAGGCAAATAATTTATGGATTTTAGATCAGGTAATAAAATCAAAATTGAAGGCGGTATGTCATCTATGACTGATCTTGTTTTTCTCCTTTTGATTTTTTTCATTGTGATTTCTACTATGATTACTGCAGGAATAAATATCGATGTTCCTAAAAATGGTGGCAAGTCGTCCAATAAGAAAATCCTGAGCATCAATATTAATGACAAAAATGAATACTTCATTAATAAGAAAAAAACAGCCATAACTAGTGAAGACATAGAAGCTGTTATTTTGAAAAATATCGGAAATGACAGCATCATTTCACTATATGGGAGTGAGGAAAGTTCTTGGGAAGCCACCGTATATGTGATTGATATTGCCAAACAAAACAACTTTAAAATTTCATTGAACGGAAATAGAAAATGAGGTCTTCCAATAAAATAAAAGTAGAGGGAGGGATGTCATCCATGACAGATCTTGTATTCCTCTTATTGATATTCTTCATTATCATCTCTACTTTCGTCAACACATCTCACCAAATTCAGCTGCCAGATGGTAGTGGAGACCCATCGTTAACTTCACCAGTTAAAGTGTATGTAAATGCGGAAAATCAGTTCTTTATTAACAGCAATGAAGAACCTATTCAGGTGTCTAATGTTGAACGTGAAATAATGAATCTTATTGGAGAAAATAAGGCTATTGAATTATTGGCTGACAAAGAGACTCATCGTGCTTCAGCTTACGAAATAATTAGAATAGCAAAACAAAATGCCCTGAAAGTCGTTGTTAAAACTAAAGGCGGTAAATAAATTGGATCTCGTAAGAAAAAAAGATAATCGAACTGGCATCATCATAAGTGTGGGTATACACCTCTCTTTACTACTACTTGTGTTTTTGAGCAAGGGTTGTGTTGAACTGCAAAATCCACCTCAATTCACATTGGAAGAGGTAGTTGTGCTAGACTTTTCTGAAAAAGGTGGTGGAAGTCCGGGAAGTTCATCTCCACAACAACCTCAACCCGTAGTTAAAGATCCCGCTCCCCAAGAAGTTACTCAGGAAGAGTCGCCCGTGGTAACCCCAACTAGCAACAACACTCAAAATGCATCCAGCGAAGAAACTACTGCTGAACCTAAGCCGCAACAGCCCAAAAACGATTTTAGTAACCTATTTGGACATGGTTCTGGAAGCAGTCAAGGAGGAAATGGACAAGGTGAAGGTACTGGCATTGGAACAGGAAGTGGACCAGATACTGGTGGTGGTATGGGTGATGGAAAAGGAAGGCAGGTTATAGGAAATCCAGAACTGGATAATCCGAAAAGTTGGGAAGGGTTTGTGATGGTTCAGTTTATTATTGACGCTAGCGGTAATGTTATAAGTACCAAGGTCTTAAAAGGGCACTCCAAAACAACTATCAACTTAACCAGTAGCGATCAAATTTTTATAGAAAATGACTGTAGAAAAAAATTCAAGTTTACTCCTACCTCTACGGGAAGTATTAAAGATAGACTAGTTAAACGTATTCAATACATTAAAAAGTAATGAAGACCTACGAAGAGGTCATCGACTTTTTATTCCAACAATTCCCATCATACCAACAAAAAGGAGGAAGCGCATATAAAATAGGACTAGATAATATCCAGGCTATTTGTAATGTCATTGGAAATCCTGAGAACAAGATCAAGACCATACATCTTGCAGGTACGAATGGTAAAGGTACAGTTAGTAATTATCTAACTAACATTTACCAACAAAATGGTTACAAAGTAGGAACTTTCACCTCGCCTCACCTTGTCGATTTTAGAGAACGTATTACCATAAATGGAGAATGGATTCCCAAAAAAGATATCATTTATTTTTATGAGACATTTAAAAATGCCTTAAGCCAACTAGCACCTTCTTTTTTTGAATGGTCTACCGCTCTAGCATTGCATTATTTTCATAAGGAGAATACAGATATCAATATCATTGAAACTGGTTTAGGTGGTAGATTAGATTCTACCAATGTCATACAACCCTTACTATCCATAATCACCACCATTGGATTAGATCACAAAGAATTTTTGGGGGATGACATAAAAAATATTGCACAAGAAAAAGCTGGTATTATCAAAGAGAAAACACCGGTATTATTGGGCCTTGACATAAAGGAAACATTACCAATTTTCGAAAGAATAAGTAAAGAAAAAGAGGCTCCTCTTTACCAAACAAAAGGTTCAATAATTCAACAACTCGCCCTACCATCCTATTTACTTCATAACTGGAGGACAGCTCTTGAAGCCAGTTCTATTTTATATAAAAGCTTTCCTGTAAGTATTGAAGACAACCCTAAAAAGTATCTCACTATTAGAGGAAGGTGGCAAGTAGTACAAAAAGAGCCGAAAATAGTTCTAGATGTGGGTCACAATGAACAAGGGGTTCATGCCATAGTAAATCAACTTGATAATGAGTCATATGACCAACTACACATCATGTTAGGTTTTTCTGCTGAAAAGGAAACGGAACGAATATTACCGTTATTTCCAAAAGATGCTACCTACTACATTACAAAATCAAACAATCAAAGAAGTGCAGATCCCAATATAATTCAACACCATATTCGAGCTAAAAAAGTAAATTGCTATAATGACTTTAAAGAAGCATTTCTTACCATAAACAGGACTGTAAAAAAAGATGATTTTGTGTTAATATGCGGAAGTGTTTTTCTAGTAGGAGATGTACTGCAGGAATTTTTCTAGCCGCTAGTAAACAAAAAATAAAATTTATAATATATTTGCAGACCCAAATAAGGGCGATTAGCTCAGCTGGTTCAGAGCACCTGCCTTACAAGCAGGGGGTCACTGGTTCGAATCCAGTATCGCCCACCAAGCCTCTATAGAGGCTTTTTTTTTGGGCAATTAGCTCAGTTGGTTTAGAGCGTTTTTTATTTTTTCAGTTCTAAATATTTCTCTAGCTATGTACTTAGCCCATGTTTGATAAGTGAGCTTTGATGGATGCACTCCATCGCTAAAAAAATCTTCCTTTTTTTTCTTCAATTGAAACTTTTCTATCCATCCACTTAGGGTGATTTTGTCCCCGAAGTAAAAAACATTTTCGTGATCTGTTGCTACTGCTTTTAGTTCTTCTCCTAAAATTTCAACTAGATTACCAACAATAAATTTGATAAGGGATGTGAAAGCTGGAAATTCTTTTATCGGGGGCATGTTGCAGAAAATAATAACAGTACCAGGAAATTTTGTTTTAATAGACTTGATTAATGAATCAATTTCATTTTTCCATTTTGTAGGTCGATTCAATGTAAAGGCATCATTGCCACCTAATCCAACAATTATTAAGTCCGCTCTACACTTACTTATTTTGGGGATTAATTTATATTCTACTCTTTTAGCTGTGTAACCACTACGTGCATATACTCTCCAATCAACGTTAAAATCAAGCAATTTCGAAATCTCTTTGGCAAGAGTTCCCGTGAACCCTTCTTCATGGGTCTCAACTCCAACTCCTGCAATTGTACTTTCACCAATGGATATGATTTTTATTGGTCTTTCATTTTTTTCATTGATTTGAAAACTTCCTGCTAATCCTTTTGCTTCAGGAAGTTTGGGTACACTTGCTATAATTCTCTTCCCCTGGTAATACATTAAGGGAAGAAGAGGTATAGAAATTAATGCTCCTAATAAAAATCTTAAATTCATTGTCTTTTAATGCTCTACAACTCAGAAATAGTAATTATTCATTATTGACCGAAGTTCTTTTCCACATTTTATTTCTTCGAGTGATTTTTGAATAATTTCTAATTTACATAAATCTTTTGTAACTCTTTCGATTCCTCTTACATAGTTATTTATTGACTTCTCTGATAGGTCAGTATTTAATTCTAACCACTTTAGGAAATTTTGATATTGAGTATTATTCATCATTAATAATTATCTTTTATTCCATATTGTATATATGCAGTTATCGCTTAGTTTCTCTTCCAATTTCATTTTATAACTGATTTTTATTTTATCCATTGTTATAGGAAAAAATGTATCAATTCCATTTACAGAATCACTAATAAATGTAATATGCAAGGTGTCTGCATACTCAAAAAGGCATTATAAATCATTTCTCCACCAATTATAAATACATCTGGAATATTATCTTTTTCTAATGATTGCAAGCAGTTTTCAATAGAGGTATAGCATTCAACATCATTTACTTTGTTTGATGACAGTACGATATTTCTTCTCGGGGGGAAAAATATTTAAAAACTCCTAAAAAGGGTGAAAGCTAGAGATAGGTATCGAGTGAGTAGCCCGCTTTTAGGTTAGAGAAAAGTTTTAATTTTAAAGTGAACTAAAACTTAAAAATTATGAAAGACACAATTAAAAATTCAATAACAGGAGCATTTGCAATATTTGGTTTAGTAGCTCTAATATCAAGTTCTAATAATGCACCAACATTAATTCACGAAGGTTCTAATATTCCTGAGAGCCATGTATATAGTTTAATAGAATCTGATGGTAGAGCATTTTCCATAAACGCAAAAACAGGAGAGGTAAAGATGTATGTTAGAACAACAACTAGTAGTGGGGCTACAACACTAGGATTAAAAGAATACAAGCCAGTTCTAAAAGAATTTGGAGAGAAATAACTTAACATGTTTAGGAGAAAAAAGAGCGAGGACCTTGTGAATTATTAAACACATAATCTGAAAAAAAACCTCCCCCTTTTATTTTTCAAATGCGCAACTAAAATATAGTTGACGAATTAAATAGAAATTAAACTGTGATAAAGATGCCTTAGAGATGTTAAAATATCATAGTATTAACGTAACACACATACATAGAAAAAAATAGATCATGCCATTTCAAAAAGGTAATAAGCTAGCAAAGGGAAGGCCGAAAGGTTCAAAGAATAAAGCTACAGACATACAGAAGTTTGAGATTCAAAACATATTCTTCAATCTGGATGAAATGAAAAGAGACTTCGAGATGCTATCCCCAGACAAGAAGTATGACATAAGAATGAAAGCAATGAGCTTCTTTTATTCTAGGCCAGCTGTTGAGCTGTAGGTAGATGCAACCCCATGGACTAAGGTTGAATATATCACTGAAATTGGAGAAGATCAGCCTTCAGACGAAGAAAAGAAACGCATCTATTTTGAAAATGGAGGTGATGGTGTTAACCCTATTGACCTACCCTTATTCATTGATTAATCCGATTCTTTATTAATATAAACCTCGACCACCACTATTTATTGCTTTCATGAAAACCCTAAAGGCTAGATACCACAATATTAAACTAATTAATAGACTTGCAGCAGCAATAACAAATGATTCAAAAAATAAAAAATAGAGCGCTAACCCAAACATAAATACAGAACCAATTAAAGTTACGATTGAAAGTAATACCAAAAGTATTTTGTTTTGTTTGTTTTTAGTTTTTGACTTTTTTTTGGTGATTTCTTTGTGCTTTAAAATGGGAACTTCAACTAATAAAGATTTATTTATTTTTTCTTGTTGAATAAAATGAGGCAATTCTTTGTGAGAATACTTAGTTGTTAAAACAGAGGGACCAATTTTATCTTTTGATGCTAAGAAATCTTGGTTATTAGTAACTGCAGTTATACTGGCTTCAACTTCAGATAGATTTTTAGCAGAACTATTTTTTGAAATATTAAGAGTGCTGTATTGCTTTTGACTAAAATCATATCGTGACGCTATATTGTTTATAACCCCATTGTGAGCGATTTTTCTAACGGACAATATTTTTTTTGAGCTGCAACTTATAGTCAAAACAGCTAGAAGCATAAATACTAATAACCTTTTCATCTTGTGGGTTTAAATATTTTAATAAAATTAAGTTACTTCTATTTATAATAAATGGGATTTTAATTAAAAAAAGGATAAGTTTTTAATCAATAATTTTATTTAACTATCTGTTTTACATTGGTTTAAGTAAGTGTTTACGGATTACTTAAGAAAAGTATTTATTGGGATTGATTGGTGAGGATTAGTATTTAGGGTACTGTAAAATCAAACCTAATTCGATTTACATTATGATAATTAGTAAAAGATCTATTCTCTTGTAGATTTCCGTCTACAAAAAATCCAATAGCAATTTCAAAGTCACATTGTAGTCTATCAGGACTAGATACAGAATCACATTCTGCTGTCAACATTAAGGAAATATTTTCACCTTTATCTTCTCTTTCAGTAGTTGTTTGAAAGCTAGAACCTTCAGGAATAGGTCCTGGAATGCCCCCAAAAGGGTCAATTCCAAAATAACGATTCCCCATAAGGGCATTATATCTATAATAATCATCACTATCGCAGCTAAACCAATTAACATCAGCATTAGAAACAAATACATATTCAAAATGCACGTTTCTTTCTTTACTACAACTCCCCAAAAGAACCACAGCAAATACAAATACTAATAATTTTTTCATCTTTTAAAGTTTTGATACTAATTTAAGAAAAGTATATTATGCTATTTGGTTATATAGTATTCTCTTACCAAGACCCTAAATAGTAAAGTGTTTTATTTTGATTATAAATTACAACAGTATTTAATTTATTGAGTTGTAAACTGCTTGTCTAAATTGCTTTTGAATCTCAAATGAAAATTCTCTTGCTCTTGTAAGAAATAAACCAAACATTTTTTTTTCAGAATCGATCCAAAAATGCGTATTATGATAACCAGACCACCCATATATTCCTTTAGTGGAATTTGTTCCGTCTAATTTAGGATTGTCAAGAACAAATAATGAAAACCCATAATTAAATGGATCACCTTCTTTTTCTGTGTATGATTTTACCATAATGTTTAAACTCTCTTTTGAAATTAATTGCTCATTATTAAATACCCCATCATTTACCAGCATTCTACAGAAGTTAGAATAGTCATCTAACGTTGATACAAGTCCTTCTCCTCCAAAATATGCTTTGTTATCTATATCGTAAGTTAATTGGTCTAAATTGTTAGTATAACCTTTCAGTGAAGAATTATTTATGAACAAGGGTTGAAACCTCTTTCTTTCTTCTTTTGTTAAATAGAACTTTGTATCGTACATCTCTAAAGGGTCAAAAATTTCTTGCTTTAAAAAATCATAAAAACTTTTTTTGGTCACGACCTCAACTACTCTTCCTAAAATAGCCATATTTATCCCATATAAATACTTTGATCCAGGTTCAAACTCAACTGGGTGATTTGCAACATCAGAAGCAAAATCTTTTAAATTATTATATTTAATTGTACTTGTAAAATAATGAGGATTTTCATAATATTTATATCCAGATCTATGTGTCATCAAGTGAAATAACGTTATTTCGTTTTTACATTTGTAGATTCCATTTTCATTTTTACATTTAAGATTTTTAAATTCTGGGATGTATTTTGATAGTTTGTCTTCAAAATTAATTAATCCTCTTTCCTTTAAAATCATCATACCAACGATCGTAATTGGCTTAGACATTGACCATATGGGAAAAATTGAGTTATCATAAATTGGTTTTGAATTTTTATGCATTGAATTTTCAATGTTTTTAAAAATTATATTTCCGTCTTTATAAACCATTGCAACATTGCTAGATGTTACTTCGTTTTTTATAAGATTTTTTTGAAAATCGATAACTTTTTCAAACTGAGCAGTAAGGAAATTAAGTGATAAAACACAAATTGATGTTATTATAATCTTCATTTTATAAGTTTTGATTCTAATTTAAGAAAACAATGAAAATACAGCACGTCTACAGTACAAATACAAAAGGATTAGCAACTAATAAATTAGGAAAAAATGGCTTGACTACCTAAAAACAGTCTGCCGGGAAATTGCAGTTAGTTGAGAAGGAAAGATTAGAATTTTGAAAAATTGAAGACCAATTCTGATTGGCGTAACTCACATCGTCAACTTCTACGCAATTTAAATTTGGATAATATGCGCTGCTGTAACCAAAAATATTTAGATTTTGATTGTTACCATTTTTTAAGTTTAAGCAAGTTAAATCGAGGTAAATATTTAGCAGTGTCAAATTAGAATTGTTGCTTAAATTCAAACCTCTTTGATCAATAGAACTTAATGATAAAGTTTCAAGATGGGTAAAGTCTGTAAAGTCAATTTCTGAAAAATGAAGATTACGTAAATTAATGTGCTTCAAATTAATGCAATCTGTTATTTTTAATTCAGTAGGAGAAGTCTGATCCCAGGGAGCATTTTGACTATACCCTATTAATTGGAGATTTTCAAGGCTGTTACACCCACCCAAGTTTAGGTATTTTAAATAAGAATCCTCAGTATTTTCAATTTCTTTGATTTTTAAATAGGAAAGATTGTTGTAATTTGATAAATCAAGACTGTCAAATCCTAAAGCTCCAACTATTATTGTAGATAGGTTTTGATTAAATTTAATTGAGTCGTATTCAAAATTATTTTCGCAATTAATGAATCTTATTTGATTATTTTTTGACAAATTGATATATGAAAGATTGTTGCTTTTACAATAAAGACTGTCTAATGAACTAAAACCGTCAATCCCTGTTAAATCATAAATTCCCTTTTGATCTAAATTTAGCACGAGAACATTTTTTACATTATCATATTCAAGTGTGCTATCAATTACATCGTCATAGCCTAAATCAATTAAAGCTTGTTCAAAATTTTCATCTGGAATAATAACTACACTTAATGTCTGGAAACTAATTTCTTCTCCGTAACCGGTTCCATTATCATTTGTAGCATATGCTCTCGCATAGTATGTTGTATTATAGTTTAGGTCATTTAAAGTGCTTATGAAATTTCCATCTACTGAGTTACTCTGAGAAGTATTATCGTTTAAAGTTGGGGTTCCTGTTGTACTCCAGCAGATTCCTTTGGAAATTATTTCACTTCCACCGTTAGAAATTATTTCACCACCCGAATTTGCAGAGATCCCAGTTATATTGGAAATAGGAATAGTATTAATTTCAGGAAGTTTATTTTTAGAACAACTACCAAACACACCAACAATAAACATAAATACTAATATCCTTTTCATCTTTTAAGTTTTGATACTAATTTAAGAGTTACTCAAAAGTGTATGTTTTAGTTTTCTTATCATAGCTTTTGTAGTTCTTTTCAAATTTAAGTTTTGAAAAACTTGCTAAATCAATAATGAAACCTGTTAATGATATAGCTGTACCCCCATATACAAATAATCTTGGATCAGAATCAGCTGCTGTTCCAAGAGTTGAAACAACCACTCCTAAAATTGACATCAATCTTCCTGTAAGTTGTAGTTTTCTGAACTTTGATAAGTTATATTGGGTGTAATTTATGTTATCCTCCATAAGAGAAAAATTACTGCTTGAACTTAATAAGTAGTTTTTAAAATCATTTGAAGTTTTATTTATTAAAATTTGGTTTCTATCAATAATAAAATGACCATTATTAAGCTTCTTTGATTTGTAGGTAGTTGATTTACCATTTTGATTTTTGAATATTATTTGATTGTTCTGCGACTCAAGAGGAATAAATGATATTTGTTTTGCATTAATAGAAACAATATTACCTTTTGCAACCCACTCTTCAGATTTAACAAGAGAAATACTTTCATTTTGTGCATTTACATAGAAACTAAACGCAAATATTAATAAAGGAAAAAATAAATGTCTCATAACTTAAGTTTTGATACTAATTTAAAAAATCAAAGTGTAAAGTGTAAAGTGTAATTTGACTTTTAGTGTTACATTTGAAGTATAAAGACACTAAAAAAAGCATAAGATGTGCAAACATTGTGCAAATAATGTTTTTACTAAGTTTAAAGTTATCACGTAACTCACTGATAATCAATACTTGGGCAATTAGCTCAGTTGGTTTAGAGCGCTTGCTTGACAGGCAAGAGGTCACTGGTTCGAATCCAGTATTGCCCACTCGTAATAAATAAGGCTATTTTAAACGAAAGTCTATTTTTGGTCTCACCAAAGTCTCACCAAATTGCAAGAATTTTACTGTTTTTAGCTGTTTTCGCAAATACGCTGCACTCCCCTTGCAGTATCGAAGTTTGCAGTCATTCGTCTTTTTTCTAAACTCATAGTTCACTAAAATTAAAACTATGAAACAGAAAGTTAAAATGGCTTCGAATGAAAGTTTTGCTCATATAACAGGCACTATAAAGGAAATGATTGAAAACGGTGCAGAAATAGTTCAACTTGTAAATGCAGGGCAAAGTTTAAGTTATCCTGACTGTGTAATTATAAATAAAAAATAATACTGCTGTTCTAATTTTTACAATTTGAGCAGTATTTTTGTATTTAAGGTTTTCTTATTTCTTTAACAAGATCGAGAACATGCTTAGGTGGATCAGGAAAGAACTTGCATACAATAATAGAAACTAAAAAGTTGACTAACATAGCAAAAGAACCAAATCCTTCTGGTGAAATACCGAACCACCAATCTTCTTTATTACCACCCCCAAACCACCCCATCTTATATTTTAGCATATAAAATAACATTAATATCACTCCAACCAACATTCCAGAAATTCCACCTTGCTTATTCATTTTTTTATAAAAGATTCCTAAAAATATTGCTGGAAAAAAAGATGCAGCTGCAAGTCCAAATGCTAAGGCAACAGTTGCGGCTACAAAACCAGGTGGGTTAATACCAAAGTAACCTGCTAAACAAACGGCTAAGGTTGCTGAAATTCGAGCTGCTATGAGCTCTCCTTTTTCTTTAATTTCAGGCATTACTATTTTCTTTAGCAAGTCATGCGAAACAGATGATGATATCACAAGTAATAAACCAGCTGCTGTAGAAAGGGCTGCTGCTAAAGCTCCTGCTGCCAATAATGCAATTACCCAATTTGGCAATTGAGCTATTTCAGGATTTGCTAGAACCATTATATCTTTATCTACGTTTAGCTCATTGCTGATTGGATCTGCTTGATACTGAATTAATCTGTCTTGATTTTTGTCCTCAAATGTCAATAATCCTGTAGTTTCCCATTTATTAAACCAAGAGGGCATAGAAGTATAGGGTTGGTCTTTTACGGTTTCAATAAGATTAGTTCTAGAGAATACTGCCACAGCTGGTGCCGTAGTGTAAAGAATAGCTATAAACAAAAGAGCCCATCCTGCAGATCTACGAGCATCGCTTACTTTTTTAACAGTAAAAAATCGAACTATAACATGAGGGAGTCCTGCCGTACCAACCATCAGAGCTAGAGTAATAAAAAATACATCAAGCATAGATTTATTACCTGATGTATACTCATGAAAGCCCAGCTCTTTGTGCAAACCATCTAATTTATCCAACAGATAAACCCCATCTTCATCAGAAGATCCAAAACCAATTTGAGGAATTACATTACCTGTAGTTATAAAAGATATAAAAATGGCAGGAACCATAAATGCAAATATTAACACACAGTACTGTGCTACTTGTGTATAGGTTATCCCTTTCATACCTCCAAGAACTGCATAAAAAAAAACTATAGCCATACCAATAAAAACTCCAGTAGTAATGTCTACCTCAAGATATCTAGAAAAGACAACTCCAACTCCTCGCATCTGACCAGCGATATAAGTAAATGAAACAATTAAAGCACAAAACACTGCTACTCCCCTAGCCATATTGGAATAATACCTGTCACCAATAAAATCAGGTACAGTAAATTTTCCAAATTTTCTTAAATATGGTGCCAATAGAAGAGCTAATAACACATAACCTCCAGTCCACCCCATTAAATATACCGAGCCATCATACCCGTCAAATGAAATAATTCCAGCCATGGATATAAATGATGCTGCTGACATCCAATCAGCCGCTGTTGCCATACCATTAGCAATTGGATGGACACCGCTTCCAGCTACATAAAACTCACTTGTAGACAATGCTCTTGACCGGATAGCTATTCCGATATATATTAAAAAACTAGTACCTACTGCAATCCATATCCAATATTGCAGTTCCATTAGCTATTCAAATTTTTGTATTGATTATCTAGTTTATTCATCAATTTTATATAAACGAAAATCAAAATCACGAAAACAAAAATTGAACCTTGTTGAGCAAACCAAAAACCTAGTTTAAAACCACCCATTCTTATAGAATTTAATTCGTCAACTAACAAGATTCCAAAGCCAAAAGAAACTGTGAACCAAATGCTAAGTAGAATACTTAAATACTTAAGATTAGTTTTCCAATAATTAGTAGTAGAAGAATTTTTATTGTTTATCATATCAATAAAAATACGATAATTAGATTAAGGATGAAGCAATAAGATTATCTATTGTCTGAACCTAGTAAATAGTTTTCTTGCAATAATATCAAATCTTAAAAGATGGGAAATTTATTGATTTTATTCCTTTATTACTTTAAATTCTGAGACCTCATTATTATGGGTTACTTTAACAACATATACCCCATTAGAGAAATGCTGAATGCTGATAATATTTTCAGTTGAAACAAGTAATCTATTTCCAATAATATCAAAAATTTCGGTTTTAACTAAACCATTATTATTTTCAACAGACACTGAAATTTTGTCATTAGTTGGATTTGGGTATATAACTACTTTTTCATTTGTGTTTTCAGAAATTGAATTCACCCATGATACATCTTCATAAACCTGAACTTCATTATAAGCAGTGTAAACTGAACCAGGAAAACTAACCCCTGGTGAGGCAGCTGCTCGCCTACCATAGCTCGCCATTCTAAAATCCATTAGTGGTCTTGTTAGAGTAGTTTGAGTAAAAGATTGCGTTTGAGGATTAAAAATATTTACTGTTCCAAAAATAAAAGATCCACCATGGTGAAAATTTAAATCATGAGTTAGTCCTCCAGCAAATAATATTTTATTTCCGGCTACAGCACAATCTTCTACTGCCCTGGCACTACTAACTAGATTCTGAGTAGTCCAGTTGGATCCATCGTAAATATCAATTCTTGAAGATGCAATATTATCATTTAAAGCTCCACCCACAAACACAAAATAGCCATCACAATGACAAGCAGAGATTTTTGCTCTACCACCATTTGTTGGTAAGGTACCAGTGGACCAAGTATCTGTTTGACTATCGTAAATTTCGTATGCGTCTGACAGACTAAATCCATCAAGAATACTACTAGGAGTAGAGTTCATGACAAGACCACCAGCAAAAATGGCGATATCTCCATCCGTTACAGCGCTGCTATAAAATCTGTTGTCAGTTGAAGGTCTTGAACTCCACGTCATAGAGGCTTCGTCATAAATCCAAAGGTCTGTTTCACCAACTACATCAGCAGCACTCTGATACCATTTCCAGTATTTCAGACCACCTGCAACTATAATTTTTCCATTTAATGCTACTGCGTGTCCATCAAATGTGCTAAAGGGGATACTTACTTCTGTAAAACTACCATTTTTATAAATCTCCATGGTGTTTTCTACAAGCCATCCATTTCCGTTAACATCTGCCCAGTTAGAAACACCTCCTATGATATATATACCGCTATCTCCTCTAACCATTATGGGTTCTAATCTTGGCGTATTCATGGATAATAAACTTGATTGCTTAGAAGAAATTTCATAAAGATGAGCAAGCTGTGTTATATTAACATTTGTTCCTCCAGCGCTCCAAGTATGTCCACCAGCAATAAGCAAATTATTAGAGTCAATGAATTCTATATTGGCCCTTACTTGATTGAACGCAATCGAGCCATTGTTCCATTGCGAGTAGACTACCAAATTAGAGATAGCAATTATAACAACAATAAATTTTTTCATTTTTTTTGAATTAAAAAGGTTATCTAAGATAGTTTTTTTATCCTTTTAAAAGATTGTATTTTCAGTAATTTGAAGTAATTAAATTTAATCACAGTTATTTCCTGGTTTAGAATTTTTTTCTGATTGCATTTTAACTTTTTATTTATACTCATGAAAAGAAAATTAAAAGTTAGTTCACTGATTTTGAGAATGTTTGCTACAAAACCAATAAATGGCATAATGTTCAAACAAAATCGACACACCAGATTAAACTCAACTAGGTTTGTTACGTGAATAAAAAAATCCCTTCGGGAAACAAAGAAAAAAACCACAATATCTCGGATTTCAAACCAACTGTAGATAAAAAGAATCCTTCCCTAAGCACTAAGCTGAGTAATATTCACTACTGGCTCTATTTTAATTAACTTCCGTTTTCCTTAATTACATTGAACGAAAGCATGTTTCTGTTCTTTTGTATATTAGAAGTATGAAAAAATTTACCATTTCTGCAGCTATTCTGTTTTCACTATGTTCAGGAATTTATTTTGCCAACAACCTGATATCTTCAGAAAACATCAATTCAAAGGAATGTCCTTGTACACCTGACTGTCAGCCAGGAGATGCTTGGTGCACATGCGAAGCAGTCTGTGAAAATTAGATCAATTTGATCATTTTACTTTTAACAGCTACTAAAATACCTTAAAGTAGGTATTGACTAGTGTGCTGATTACGTTTTATTTAGCATTAAATATGCTAGATAAACACATTTTCACACCTACTTGTCTCTACATCTATTCTGAAGATGTAATTATGAAGACCAAGAAAAAATGCTGTAAGAAGTATAAAAAAAAGGGGAAAGCGTGTAAAAAATGCCCTCTCAATCACGCTTAGCATCTTTCTTCATTTAGTCCATTTTAATTATAACTTTAAGAAAAGTTTATTCATGCTTAGAATAATCACATCTATTCTTGTTTTCCTTATGATTTCTTGTTCAGAAAAAAATCAAGAGGTGCCCATAAAACCACCCATTGCTATTGTTGTTCACGGAGGTGCAGGAACCATACTCAAAAAAAACATGTCTTATGAGAAAGAAGAAAAATATAAATCCAAATTAGAAGAAGCCATACGTGCGGGATATCAAGTTTTACAAAATGGCGGTACAAGTCTAGATGCAGTTGAGCAAACGATCATAATTTTAGAAGACTCCCCCCTATTTAATGCCGGTAAAGGAGCTGTTTTCACACATGATGAAAAAAACGAGTTAGACGCCTCTATTATGGAAGGGAGCAATTTAAAAGCAGGAGCTGTAGCTGGGGTGACCCATATTAAAAACCCAATAAGAGCTGCAAGGGCTGTAATGGAAAAATCAGAGCATGTACTACTGGCTCGTGAAGGGGCTGAGCATTTTGCTCTATTACAAAAGTTAGACACAGTAAGTCCAACTTATTTTTTTACGGAGAAAAGAGCTAAATCTTTAAAAAGAGCCAAAAAAGAGGAGAAGTTTGGAACTGTAGGTTGTGTGGCATTGGACCAAAATGGAAACATAGCCGCTGGAACATCAACTGGTGGAATGACGAATAAAAAATGGGGTCGAATTGGTGACTCTCCCATTATTGGTGCTGGAACTTATGCAAATAACAGCACTTGTGGGGTGTCTTCCACTGGATGGGGAGAATATTTTATTAGAGGAGTTGTAGCGCATGATATTTCAGCTATGATGGAATATGGAGGGAAATCATTAAAAGAATCTGCAAATCATGTAATTCATCACAAACTAACTGAGCTTGGTGGAACTGGTGGTATCATCGCACTGGATCAAAAAGGAAATATTGTAATGGAGTTTAATACTGATGGGATGTACAGGGGTTTTATGACTGAAGATTCATTGAGTATATCCATATACGGGCCGAAAATTTAATGAAGTTTATTCATCCGTTTACTTTTTAAAATTGTAAAAAAACCTTATAATTATATAAATTATACAATCATGAAAATAAAGTTAACAGTACTATTTAGCAGTTTATTTTTTTTGTTGAATGCTCAAAATATCATAGATAATAAGGTGCGTTTTCAATATGTCCAACTACCTAAAATAAAAATTGATGAAGAAGTAGATACCTATTTTATTACCTATAAAAATTCTTTTGTAAATGGAAATGATAGACAAAATGCACTACACCAATTAAGAGTAGATTCTGCAGAAAGAGCACAAGAACTACAAATTCAAAATTGGGAGCTAGAATTCAATCAAGCTAAAAAACAATATTTGACTTTATTATCTGTATGGAAAGAAAATGAAAACAAAGGTGTAATAAGTCCAAAACCACAAGAACCTATTTGGCCCGTTTATCCAGAACCATATGAGCTGTTTCCTCCGGTTTTAACAAGACCATTTAGTGAACTAAATATTCAAAATAATTTTCAATTATCTGGTTTTGAAGAAGGAAATTCAGGGTTTGAAATTTCTATTGATAACCTTGGATTAGAAATCACTTCCACTAAAGGAACATACGTGCAGAATACTCAGACACCTGGTAAAACTTACAAAGCAATAAGTAAGTATAAAATGCCATTACATGTTGTTGTTAATGTTAATGGAAACAAGATTTACGAAAAAACGCTTAATGATAAATTAAATGATTTTCAATTATTTACTGGTAAAACAGAATACGACTACCAACTATGGAAAATTAAAAATAGGGAAGAGAATAAAGATATTTGGGAGCAAACACAAGCAAATATTTGGAAACAAGCTCTAAATTCTATTGAATCTATGTTAGATGAAGAAATTGGATATCCTGAAAAAAGTGAAATGACAGAAGTCTACGTGGTTAAAAAATATCAAGATTACACATATAATAAATTAATTGATGCTTTAACCCTTGCTCAAACTGCCTATTCGTCTTTGGCCATGGAAAGAGACAAGTCAACTGCTAAAGTCAATTTAGAAAAAGCAATTGCTTTATGGGAAGAAGAGCTCCAAGAAAGTGATTTAAACGAAAAAAAAGCTAGAATAAACAAAAAAATTACGGGCTTAATTAATGCAAATTTAGCTGATGCATATTTCTGGTCAGAAAATTTTGAAAAAGCCAACTACTACATTAATCAAACCATGACGTTCGGAACGCTAAAAGCTAAAAGTCATTGTAAGAAATTAAAAAAGGATATAGCTGAATTTCAAAAAAGATATACTGCCTACGCTGGTAATTAGTGACACTAAAATTATATTCTTTTTAAAACCATATAGTTTGATTTAAAATACAAAATCATATTAATGCTTATTTCAACACATTTATTTTTTGGGCACTAAACTTATACCCATCTGAGAGGATAAGCATATAATTTCCATCAGAGATATTACTTAGATCTAAAACTTTAACATCATTTTCATTTACCTCTAACACAACTTGACCAAATACATTTCTTAAAACAGCACTTAAAATTGGAGTTGTTGATTCCAAATTTAACAATGTCTTGGCTGGATTTGGGTAAATAAAAATATCATCTTCTTTTTCTACAATAAGGCTAGGTGAATCACATAGTTGAATTCCGTATGTACTCTCAGGTCCATTTCCGTTATTATCCAAAGATGTTTTTTCATGTATTAACACTCCAAATTGATCGTAAACTTTGTATGAATGCTCATTTTGAAAAGTTGTGGAATACTCCAGATCAACAATACCTCCTGAATCTACAGGAAATAAAAATGTTTCGGGTCCACATCCATTAGGGAGTAAAATGGTTTGGGTATTTACACCGTTTATTATCACATCCATTGAGGCTCCGTAAAGTGGCCACCCATCACAAAAGTCGTCATATAGCTCCACTTTTAGAAGTCCACAATTTCCTTGACTCAACAAACTGTTGCAACCAATCAAGCCAGTAGTGCTCATGGGGCCAGCTCCGTTAGAACCAGATTGTGACGCAATAATATTATTATTTTCATCGAATAGTTCATAACTGTTCTCCTCTGGCCAACCACCAGCATTATAGAATAGGCTAACCACATCACCTGAGTCAACAGGAAAATCAAAGAATTCTGGGCCATTCCCATTCATAAGAGTAACTGATTGAATAACAATATTGTTGACATTTATATCTAAGTAACCTCCGTTCCAACCATCACCCCAAGAATCAGAAAGCGATAAAGTGTACATTCCGCATGTCCCTGGTACTGGAAGAGTCGCAAATGAAAATGGCCCCGACCAATAGCTTGATCCGTTTAAACCACAATTTTCTTGTACATAAAAGTCATAAGAAGTAAATGAGGACAACCCAGTTAAGAGATAACTAGTTGTGGTGACATTGGAAATAGTTGCCCCGCTACCTATTGCAAAACCACTTAGACCCCACTCTATATCCCAAATTCCATTCATACTTCCTGATGCACTGTTCCACGCAATTAATGCATCAGTAGGTGTGATATTTGATGCAGATAAATTGACAGGATTGACACAAAGTGGACAGGCCGTGAGACCCATTGTATTTGGTGGGCCACTCGTCCCACTTCCCGATTGAGTAGCTATTACCACATTTGTATGATCGTAAACCACATAACTGTTTTCTTCTGGCCAGCTTCCAGGAGTATACACCAAATCTATTACGTCTGAAGAGTCAACTGAAACAAAAAATTGTTCGGGGCCAGCTCCCTGTTGCAAGGTTATTGTCTGCAGGTTGTTTCCATTTACTATTATATCTATTAAACCTCCATTCCATCCATCACCATAACTATCATACAATTCAATCATAAAAGCGCCACATGTACCGGTAGTAATGCCAGTGGTGAAACTATGCGGGCCGTTCCAAGAGCTTACATAACCAGAATCACAAACGGATTGAACGTAAACATCATAAGAAGTACTTGATTGTAATGTATTGAGTGTGACAAGGGTGTTTTGTAAGTTAATTAGTTGAGTACCTACTCCCGAAAGGGCAAATCCAGAAATACCATACCTTAAATTCCATATAGAATCATTTAATCCAGGAGTCCAAGAAATATCAGCTGAATTTGTAGTAACATTAGTATATAAAACATTACCAACTCCACTACAATTTCCAGTAGGGGATGCACAACTTGATGTGGAAGTATGCAACAGATTATCTAAATCACTTGGTGCAGCTCCGCTAAACAAGGTATCATTTAGTGGGTCTACAATAGTAAACGTAATTTCACTATCCCATGATCCAGAGTGAAAAATAAAGTCCATTGTAGCGCCTGTAGTAGAATAAACAGAGTCAAGCGTAAAACTTCCTTGACACTCGTAATTGCCCACAAAACTACCATTCATTGTTACTTCAAGGTAAGCACCATTCCACCCATCCCCATAACTATCGTACATATATAATTTGTAATGGCACTGTGCACCAAACTCTAAAAAAAGTAATTGGCTTAATATTACCGTTTGAAATAGTTTTTTTAGCATTACTAACTGCAAGTTAGTAAATTAGATAAAGTAACAAATTAACTTATGTTAATGTGGAATTAAGCTACTTTATGATATTTTTGAAATTCTGTAATTCTTTTTCAGCTTCAGATTTAGAATAATAACGGTTAGACAATGTCAATCCGCTTACCCTATTTTTAATTACGTAATAAGAAGTGTCTTGATTATTAATAAGTGAGGTTTCCCAATATTTTGCAGAGTTATTATAATCTATCCTTTTTTTATTAGGCAAAGTAACAGGTTGGTCTTGAATTTCTTCAACTACCTCATCTGCCTCGGCATCTAATACGGTGATATCCTCTTGGACTACTTCAATAGTATCAATATCCTCAACTTTTTCTTCTTCAACAATCTGTAAAGGTTCTTGTTGAACCACTTTTTCACTGTCATTCATAAAAAAATATGCTGCTGCAAGAACTGTAACAATAACTAAAAGTACTAGGACAACTATCTTTAAAGACTTATTACTTTCTGTTTTTGGAGCTTTCTTTTTTTCTTTTTGATCTTTAGACATACTCAAATATCTATTAAAAAACGCAAGTGTAGTTGATTACAATTTCTTGTTTTCAACGTGACGATGTGCATCACGATTTGTTTTTTTATCTAAGTTTTTTTGGAAGGCCTCTTCAAGATCCACACCAGTTTGATTGGCTAAACAAACTAATACAAAAAAAACATCTGCCAACTCATCGCTAAGATTCGCTTTTTCATCACTTTTCTTTTCGCTCTGTTCTCCATACCTTCTTGCCATAATCCTAGCAACCTCTCCAACTTCTTCTGTTAATATAGCCATGTTAGTCAATTCATTAAAGTAACGAACTCCGTATTTTTTAATCCATTCATCCACTAATTTTTGAGCTTTTCCAATGGTGATTTCCTTATTCATTATTCCTTGTTTTTTGAATCTATCGTAATGGTTACTGGACCCTTATTACACAAATTTACATCCATCATAGCACCAAAGATTCCTGTTTTAATTTTGTTTTCATGCATCATCGTCTTTGCATAATCTATGCACTCATTATAAAGATTTACAGCATAATCAGCAGGTGCAGATTTAACAAAAGATGGCCTGTTTCCCTTCTTAGTTGAAGCATGTAAAGTAAACTGACTGACTAGTAATAATTCTCCATCCAAGTCGCTTAAGGACAGGTTCATTTTTTGATTTTGATCATCAAACAAACGCATATTGACAATTTTATTTATCACCCATTGTACATCTGCTGTATTATCTGATAATTCAAAGCCTAATAAGACCAGTAATCCTTGTTTAATTTTACCGACAAACTCATTCTCAACCTTTACACTAGCATGGCTTACACGTTGAACAATTGCTCTCATGAATACATATTTTGACGGTAATTATTTTCGGGATCGTCTTGATACATGCTTAGATAACTTTGATATCTTGAAATAGATAAGTTGCCCTGTTTAAGTTGATTTAATACTTCGCAACCTGGTTCATTTATATGCTTACAATTATGAAACTTACATTGATCTAACAATGCCATCATTTCTGGGAAATACATCCCCAATTCTTCTTTCTTAAAATCAACCAATCCAAACCCTTTTATTCCAGGTGTATCTATGATTCTTGTACTTTCATTTACATCAAACATTTCTGCAAAAGTAGTGGTATGTTTACCAGTCATATGGGTAGTTGAAATATTTCCTGTTTTTAAAGCCAAATTAGGGATAATTTGATTAATCAATGTAGATTTACCAGCTCCGCTGTTTCCTGCAATTAAAGTAGTTTTATCAGCAATAAGAGCTGATAATTTATTTAGTCCTTCGCCTGTTTTAGCAGAAATGCATAAGTTATTGTAATTGGCTTTTGAATAAGTACTTTCCCATTCATGTAACGTCTTTTTATCTCTATCGTCATATAAATCAATCTTATTAAATACAATGTGAAGTGGAATGTGATATGCCTCTGCCGTCACGGTAAAACGATCAATAAATCCCGTTGCCGTTGCAGGATTAGAAATGGTAACTAATAATACCGCTAAATCGATATTTGATGCGATGATATGAGCTTCTTTGGATAAATTAACGGATTTTCGGATAATGTAGTTTTTACGTTCCTGAATTTCATCTACTATATATTCGCCTATATCATTTTTTATAAGGTGAACATAATCCCCTACTGCTAAAGGATTAGTTGTCCTTAAACCTTTGGTTCTAAACTTTCCTTTTATTCTACTTTTGATAAGAGTTCCATCTTCCAGTTTGACATCATACCAACTTCCCGTTGATCTATACACTACACCATTAATCATGGTATAAAATTAACACAGATTACATTCACATTCACATTAAATTCATTTTTCTATTGATGAACATTCTATTACTTTAGCGATATATTTATGAGTATAGAGGTAAAAAATATCACAAAGAAATATGGCAATCAAATTGCCGTAAACAATATTTCTTTTCGGGTTAATGCAGGGGAGATAGTTGGGTTTTTAGGACCTAATGGTGCGGGTAAATCAACCACCATGAAAATTATATCTTGCTTTAATTCTGCTCACTCAGGAGAAGTTCTTGTGAATGGAAATTCCGTTCAAAAAGACCCCTTAAAGATCAAAAAACAACTTGGGTATTTAGCTGAAAATAATCCACTGTATGAAGAAATGTATGTGAAAGAATTTTTATTGTTTGTGGCTAAGATTCACCAACTGAACAACCCTCAAGATGCTGTTGATGATGTCATTGGAAAAGTAGGACTAACTCCAGAAAAAGGTAAAAAAATTGGACAACTTTCTAAGGGATACCAACAACGTGTAGGGATTGCTCAAGCTATAATTCACGATCCCGATGTGCTTATTCTTGACGAACCTACAAGTGGTCTAGATCCATTACAATTAGATGAAATCAGAACCCTAATTAAAACTCTTGGTAAAAATAAAACCGTTCTTTTATCTACCCACATTATGCAAGAAGTGGAATCTATTTGTGATCGCATCATTGTGATTAAAAAAGGGGAAATAGTAGCTGATCAAGGGATTAAGGACGACCTAAACCGTTCCGATGAACAAGTAATTGTAGTGGAATTTGACCAAGAACCCAAGGAAGAAAAATTAATTGCATTTCTGGGTGAAAAAACCAACATAAAAAAGAAGGGGTCGTCTTGGGTGATTGCATCCAAAGAGAATAAAGACCTAAGAAGAGAAATAGCGTCATTTGCTAAAGAACATAGTCTTCTTATTCTAGAGCTCAAAAAAGAATCTGCTAAACTGGAAGATCTGTTCAAAAAATTAACGAAATAAATTTTTTCTTTTTGACTTTTTTTTACATTTGCGCCAATAATACGGTGGAGTGATTTGACTGCTTGCAACCACATCAAAAAAGCTAAAATGATGATTTCACCATCTATGTTTAAATTTAATTTATAAGATATGTCATATCTATTTACATCCGAATCTGTTTCCGAAGGTCACCCTGATAAGGTAGCTGATCAAATCTCTGATGCGCTCATTGATCATTTTTTGGCTTTTGACCCATCCTCAAAAGTAGCTTGCGAAACACTTGTTACGACAGGTCAAGTAGTATTGGCAGGAGAAGTAAAATCTACTGCCTATCTAGATGTTCAAAAAATTGCAAGAGATACCATTAATAAAATTGGATATACAAAAGGAGAATATATGTTTGATGGGAATTCGTGTGGAGTACTTTCCGCCATTCATGAACAATCACCTGATATCAATCAGGGAGTAGAAAGAGCAAGTCTAGAAGATCAGGGAGCAGGAGACCAAGGAATGATGTTTGGTTATGCGAGTAGAGAGACCGATAATTACATGCCTTTACCTTTGGAAATATCCCATCTGTTACTTAAAGAATTAGCTGAGATTAGAAGAGAAGGAAAGCAAATGACTTACTTAAGACCCGATTCTAAATCTCAAGTAACTATTGAATATGACAATGAGAACAATCCGATTAAAATTGATGCCATAGTAGTGTCAACTCAGCATGATGACTATGCATCTGAAAAGGAAATGCTTGAACAAATTAAAAGTGACGTGATTCATATTTTAATACCTAGAGTTAAATCCCTACTTCCTCAATCTATACAACAATTATTTAATGATGATATCACATACCATGTTAACCCTACCGGAATTTTCGTCATTGGAGGACCACATGGAGATACGGGACTTACGGGAAGAAAAATTATTGTTGACACCTATGGTGGTAAAGGGGCACATGGCGGTGGTGCTTTTTCTGGAAAAGACCCAAGTAAAGTAGACCGATCTGCAGCTTATGCTACTAGACATGTTGCTAAAAATTTAGTGGCTTCGGGAGTAGCAGATGAGGCTTTAGTACAAGTGGCTTATGCTATAGGTGTAGCTGAACCAGTAGGTTTATATGTCAACACATTCGGAACATCTAAGGTTGATTTCACTGATGGAGAAATTGCTGAAAAATTACACGACATTTTTGACATGAAACCCTATGCCATTGAGCAAAGATTCAAACTTAGAACACCTATATATTCAGAAACAGCTGCTTACGGACATATGGGCAGAAACCCTAAGAAAGTAACAAAAACATTCGTTTCACCTGATGGAGTTGAAAAAACGATGGAAGTAGAGCTATTTCCATGGGAAAAATTAGATTTTGTTGAAGCAATAAAATCAGATTTTAAACTTTAAATCTTTTTAACTTTTAAAACTTTCGTAAAGTTTTCATTAGATAACTTTAAAAAATACATTCCAGTTTTTAAATTATTCATAAAAACATTTATTTCAATCGAGGTAATTGTTTTATAAAAAATAGTTTGGCCAATATTATTGAATAACTCAATAGTGTAAGGTAAATTGATGTTGGTACTTACATGAAATTCTGTTAGAAATGGATTTGGATATAAATTCACAAAAATATCAGAACTATTATAGGCTAACCCTACAATATTGAAAGGGTAGATATTTGATGTTACGCTGCATCCGTTGGAATAAGTAACCTCAACCGAATAATATCCGGGGATGGTTGGGACAAACGATTGTGTATTTCCATCTACAAAAATAGGATTACCATTTAAAAACCATTGATAGCTATCGCCTGTTTGCGAAGCATAAAAAATACTGTCCACTACAATTACAAATACTTCGCTAGCAGGTAAAACAGAAACATCAACAGAATTTGATGGACAGGATGTTTTGGAGGTAGATAATACTGAAGAATGGCTGTAACCAAGACCATAATCAACAGATCCAGTAAGATTATATATATGAAGAGGATTATTGCTATCATTAAAGGTTTGATCACCAAGTTGTCCATTGGTGTTCCTTCCAAAACTCCAAAGAGAGTTATCACTTCTACTTAAGAATGTATTATTGTAACCAGCTTTTACATTGGTAATTAAACCTACTGAACTGACCAGTACAGGAATAAAGCTATTTAAATTATTTCCAGTACCTAATTGTCCATTTTGATTATTCCCCCATGAATAAAACTTTCCGTT
>CACAYQ010000003.1 GCA_902536695.1 uncultured Bacteroidota bacterium
AGACCAAAATTAATTTAAGTGTAAGCTATCTTTCTTTGCCAATAAATCGATTTCCTCTTCAGGCCAATCTTCATCAGGTACACAACAATCTACAGGGCAAACAGCTGCACACTGGGGTTCTTCATGAAATCCTTTACACTCTGTACATTTGTCGGTGACAATAAAATAAACGTCCATGTCTACAGGTTCATTCGGATTATCTGAATCAACAGTGATCATTGAATTTTTTCCAGTGTAGGGACCTTTTAATGATGTTCCCTCGGAAAACTTCCATTCTGCACCACCTTCATAGATTGCCGTATTTGGACATTCAGGCTCGCAGGCACCGCAGTTTATACATTCATCAGTTATTTTTATGGCCATTCTACAATGGTTTATATTTTTGTGCAAATATAGAAATTGAATATGACTACAAATACTTTTGTTGATAGAAAAGCTGCATTATCTCAGTGGGGAGCTTCACTAAGATGGTTGTTAAAATCAGAGGAGTGGAATGGTTATGAAATGGGAATTGAAGAAAGTATTTACAATGAATTTAAATCGGTAGTTGAATTAGCTAATGTTAAAAACCCCTGGTTTACAGAAAAAATGATCCATCATTCGTTATCTGTGTGGTCAGATCAGATTACACCAGAAAATATAGACAATTGGCTTAACAGTTACTCCATACCAAATCACTCTTCTTCTAAATCAGTATTGCTCATTTTGGCAGGAAATTTACCTATGGTGGGATGGCATGACTTTATTTGTTGTTACCTATTAGGTTTTAAGGTAAAGATTAAACTATCAAAAAGTGACGATGTGATTATTCAATTTATGATTAAAATTCTTTCATTATTTTCCACTGATCTCATGAATCAGACTGAGATAGTTAATGGGAAAGTGAAAGATTATGATATTGTTATAGCTACAGGAAGTAATAATACCAATAGATACTTTGAATATTATTTTGGAAAAACCCCGCACTTGTTTAGAAAAAATAGAACGTCAGTTGCAATAGTTGACAATCAAACCACAGAAAATGATCTGAACAAACTTTCTAAAGATGTCTTTGATTATTTTGGACTAGGTTGTAGATCTGTAACTAAGTTATATATAGAAAAAGGGTTTGATATCAATTCCATATTTAAATCCTTTTATCATGCTAAAGAGGTAATGAATCATGTGAAATACATGAACAATTACGATTATAACAAAGCCATTTATTTACTAGAAGATATTTCATTTTTGGACAACGGGTTTATGATTCTTAGAGAAAATGAAAATTTACATTCACCCGTTAGTGTGGTCAATTATGAGTATTTTGAAAACATAGTTGAATTGAACGAAAAATTAAAGTATATTCAAGACGAAATCCAATGCAGAGTTGGAATAGAAGGTGTAGCTTACGGAACAGCACAGAATCCCTCGCTTTCTGATTATGCTGATGGAGTGGACACCATACAATTTTTAATTAATAATTTAAATTAATAGACATGAACGTAAATCAAATCCAAGAGAGATTAAAAGAAGGCAACAAAAGATACGTGAGTGATCTAGAAAACCCCTCAAGTGATAAGGAATTAAGAGGTTCTTTAACTGGAGGACAACAACCCTTTGCAATCGTATTAAGTTGTGCTGACTCTAGAGTTGTACCAGAAATGATATTTGACTGTAATATTGGAGAACTATTTGTAGTTAGGGTTGCGGGAAATATTGCGAATAAAAGTTCGATTGCGAGTATAGAATATGCAGTTGCTCACCTAAATTGTAAAATGATTTTAGTTTTAGGACATGAAAGTTGCGGAGCTGTTACCGCTGCAGTTAATGGAGGAGATAATGGGCCAAATTTAAATCACTTGACTGATCATATTGCAAATGCAGTACATGCTGGACAGGGCAAGGAACTTGCAGATGTAATTAAAATTAATGCGGCTGACAACGCAAAAGCTTTAGCATCTAACAGTCAAATAATCGGTGATGCTGTTGTAAATAATAGCGTTGTGATAAAATCAGCATACTATAATTTAGGAAGTGGAGTAGTTGATTTTATAGACTGAACTAGACTAAAAACACTTCATATTTTCCACTAGTTATTTTTACGGATATGTGTTCCTGAAGGGTAGTAGACAGTGTTAATCCAGCCCAATCAGCCTTTATAGGAAATGATCTATGTCTTCTGTCAATAAGAGAAATTGTTTTCATTCCAGCGATTTGCATTGATGTTAAATAAGCTGCTGCGTGCATTAACGTCTTTCCCGTGTTAAGCACATCGTCTATTAAGATCACTTTTTTGTTCTTTAAGTTTATAACTGGACTAAGTTCGATATTTTCAATTGCTGGAGTTTTTTTATTGACTTTTAACTCTACAAGAGAGATGTTAAATTCACCTTTTAATTTTTCTGTAAAATATTCAGCTAATGAAAATCCATTTTTACTAATTCCAACTAATACAAGATTTTTTTCATTGAAATTATCTTCTATTATTTGATGAGTAATTCGTTGAAGTTTTTTTATGACTTCTTCATGATTTAAAATTTGATTTTTCACCTTACTTCTTTTTTATGAAATTCAAAATCTTGCTACTAATTTAAGATTTAATCTTCTGGAAGTTAAAAAACTAGGAACGGAATATTTTCTTCCACTTACATCGTTAATCCAAGTATAATTCGTTGTATTTGATATATCTAGTAGATTAAACACTTCAAAAGCAATCCACATGGCATCTATTTTATGAATAATTGATTTTTTGCTGTATTTTGATTTGTCCGTGGTCGATTGAATTAAATCTTTCGAAAATCCAATATCAATTCTTCTATAGAGAGATGATCTGAGAGTATCTGAAAATCGTTCATTTCCTGGCGGCCCATAAGGTAAACGCGTTCCAAACAGAATATTTATGTTCAGTTTCATTGTACTCCACTTTATTTTCTCTGTGTCCCAATCATCAGGCATCTCATCTTGAAAAAATAGAGAAAAGGATAACCTCTGATCAGTAGGTCTTGGAATGTAGCCTGGTTCAATAAAAGAACTATCAGTTGCAATATTGTCTATTGTATATCCAGGTACTATTTTTTCGCCATTTGCATTGAAATAATGATAGTACCCATCATTTGTGATATCCTCTTTGGTTTGCAACCAACTTAATGAAGCATAGGACTGTATTCCTTTCACAAATTCACCATTAATTTTAAAGTCAATTCCTCTTGCATATCCTGTTGCGTTATTTTCTCCGTAATAATTTACTCTTACATTTTCTATTTCATAAGGAATAATATCATCTAGTAACTTGTAATATAACTCAGAACCTGCCTTAAATTTTCTTCCCCACATATCAAACACCATATCTCCTCCTAACACAAAGTGGATGGATTTCTGTGCTCTTATTCCAGGGTTTAATTCACCCGACAAATTTCTTGCTGCCCTGAAAAAAGGAGGTTGATAATAATAACCCGTAGCTGCTCTAAAAGTAATATTTCTTCTGTAATAGGCATTATTTTCAAATTTGTATATGGCAGGTTTCCATTTGAAGTTAATTCTTGGAGAAAATACAGTTTGTTGATTATAAGTCCAATGGTTTCCTCGAATTCCAACTGTCAAGGTGAAATAATCGTCATCAAAGAAACTGGTATCTACATGTTTTTTTTGTAGAGAATCATGGTTTAGAAGTTCAATTTTTCTTTGCTTATTAAATCGAATTCTGTGTTGAAGAAAACCTGTTATTCTAGAAGAATTCATTTCTGTATTGGCATGAACAGCTTTGCTTAGCTCAAGATATTGGTATGGAATATTTGCTGGGTTAGTATAACCTATGCTGTCTGACGGTTTGGGAGTGTTAAAACGAGATGAATCAATGTAATTCCATTCATTTATATTATTAGTGACATAATCTCGTTGGAATTTTACTCCCCAATTTGTTCTACTGTTGTCTTGCTGAAAATCGCCTTTATGGTAAATATTATATACATTGGCTTTCAACTCATTTCTTGCGTGATTTAAAAATGCACCAACTCCTCTGTTGTAGGCGACTTCGCCATATTCGTCACTCCCCAAATCCCGTTCTAATTCATCAAGCCTGTATTCACCTAATACATCGAAAAATTCAGTCTCATCTGTATTAAAAGTGGATACAAAGTAATTCAGATTTAATTTCTCTGATACCTGATGCTTTAGCGTTAGTGCACTCATCCATGTTTTAAATTGAGTATTCTCTTGTCCTTCATAATACACCGTAAATCTCAAGGCTTCATTTATACTTCCAAAATTAGTTTCTCTGTTTTCAGGTTGGACTGAGAATAGATTATTCGCTAGGCTACCGTAATAGCTTAATTTTATATCCTCGTTTACTTGATAGTTGATTAATCCTTGTACATCTGTAAATCGTGGCTTATATTCTCCTTTTGTATCCAAGACTCCTAATAAGTAAGCATTAGTTCTGTATCGAACACCCACATTGTAATTTAGTCTATTGTTTATTTTATCTTGAATTTGAAATTGTGCACCAAGTAAACTAGTTGTAATATTTGCTCCAAATGATTTTGGTTCTCTGTAAGTAATGTCTAATACACTAGAAAGTTTATCCCCATAAATGGCATCAAAACCACCTGCTGAAAAAAGGATGTTTTCAATCATAGAGGGATTTATAAAACTCAGTCCTTCTTGTTGCCCAGATCGAGCTAAAAATGGTCGGTATACTTCAATTCCGTTTACATATATTAAGTTTTCATCAAAGTTGCCTCCCCTTACATTAAATCCTGAAGATAATTCATTGTTTTGTCGTACTCCAAAACCTATGGATGAAAGCAGACCTTCAATATTTGAACTCGGAAGAGCCACGTTTGAGGCATCAATAGTGGGTAATAATTCTATTGGTGAACTACCTGGGTCTACATATTCTACTTCTAGCGTTTTTAGGGTTTTGTTTTTAAGTTTAACATTTAATTCTATGTCATTTTTTGCCGATATTTTTTTCTCTACCTTTTTATAATTTACGTGAGAAAAATATATGGATACTTTTTTTTCTGTTGGGATATTTAATTGGTATTCTCCTTTATCGTTTGAAGTGGTTCCTTTATTGTGGTAGGGTTCTATTACACTTACATCACGAATTGGGTTCCCCTTTTCGTCTTTGATTACTCCACTAATTTTGATCGTTTGAGCCTGCATGAAAGCGCATATAAACGAGAAAAAAGCAATAGAAAATAATCGATTTAGCGTCATGTCTAATTTTTGAAATCCCCTCTTTTCCAAGCCTCGATAAATTTTGCCCAAGCAATTGGATTTAACAAATTGTTCGGTGGGTATTGACCAGCATAATATAATTTACTTTGTATTTGCTGTTGTTGCCATTTGAAATTTAATCCACCATCCATCGGAGTGAACTGCATCCTTTCATTAAGTTGAGATCTGGACAAGTTTTTCATTGCTCTTTTATAGTCATCATTTGGAATTTCTGTTTCTACAAAAGCTTTTGCAAATTGTTCTTTTGATGGCCATGGATATACAACGGCTGTTTTAAGCAAAATAGTATCTTGGAATAGAACCTGAATGAGAGAGTATTTATTTGTTGATAACGTGTCAGGTATGACAAAAGATGTTTTTTTATACCCAATACAACTGAAATTTATAGTATCGCCCTTGTTAGCTACAAAAGAGAAATAGCCAAAATAATCTGATGTGGTTCCTCTTTTAGTCTTTTTATCGATGATGCTGCAATAGGGGACAGGTTGCAAACTGTCTTGTGAAATTACAACTCCACTAAACTGAATTAAATTGGTTTGTGAAACTGAATTTTTGGTAATTCCAAAAAGCATTACTAGTATGATACAACTGTAAACTCGGATCAATTTTTAAATTTAATCATGTAAATTTAAAGATGCTAAGTTTTAAATTGATATCAGCTAAACTGTTTTTTGTCATTTTTTGTGTATTACAGGGTTCATCGCAAATTATTTACCCAATTGCTAACTACAGTTCTGTTGGTGATATTGCTTACAGGTCTAACTTTAATCCAGATTTAAACTTAGATTTTTATGCTGCTGGTCCAAACTTTAATTGGGATTTTTCATCTATTCTATATTTAGGTCAAGATTCTTTGGTAAACTCTGAAGTTAATCAAACCCCATTTGCTTATCAACTCTTTTTTAATAATATTTTTTTGTACCCAAACCATGTAGCCAATTTTGCCCAAAAAGGATTGGACATAGATGCAGTACCTAATTTACAAATAACAGACCGATTTGATTACTTTCGAACCTCCTCATCTAGTTTAAAAAAAGTAGGTTTTGGTGCAAATATTAATGGACTACCAGCTTCAGTTCGATATGATACGATTGAAACCATATATAATTTTCCTCTTTCCTACGGAGATGCTGACTCTTCTAGGGCATATTATCTAGCTTCTTTACCATCGCTAGGCGCCTATGGACAATGGATAAGAAGAGAGTATGAGGTGGATGGCTGGGGTTCATTACAAACTCCTTTTCAAACTTATGACGTCATTAGAGTACGAACTACAATAAAACAAAGAGATACTTTATATGTGGATCAGTTTCAATTTGGAACCACATTTGATCAACCCGATATCACCTTATTACAATGGTTTAGTTTAAATGAAGGATTCCCTGTCTTAGAAGTGTCTTTTCAAGGTGGATTTCCTATTCAGTCATGGTATTTAGATCAATTACATGTTGGAGTTAATGATAAGGAAAAAGACATAACTTGTTATCCAAATCCAACAACAGATAGGGTTTCTTTCAATGCTAATAATCTCTCCAAAGGATTTATAGTTGAATTGCTGGATGGGGTTGGAAATCAAATTTTTTCTTGCGAAGAATGCCTTTCTATTTCATTAGGTCACCTGAGCAATGGGATTTATATTGTAAAAGTGTACTCAAATAAAGATCAAGAAGTTTTTAGGATATTAAAACAGTAAAACCCCAATGCCAATTCATAAAATGAGGATAACAACATTTTAATATTTATTATTTGATTGACGGTGATCCCCTAAAACAATTTCTGTAGAGACATTAAAAGATAGAATATAATTTAGATAGGCTATAAAATATTTTCCAAATAGATCTGCTAAAGCTCATACAGGTATTACACTTAATATCAAAACAGTAATGAGCTTTAATTCAAATTAATTTTTGAGCCCACAAAATTAATCTTTCGCTGTTAGTATGATAGTTTTCAAGTTCATAATTTCCAAACGTAGAGTGAATAGTGTAGCCTGTTTTCAATAGCATTTCCTCAAAATCATTTAAATCAAATAGTTGTACTTTTTCATTGAAATGAAATTGTTTATTTCCATCCTTAATTTTAATTTTTTTAAGAATAAAATTTCCGGATATACATTTTTCAATATTAAAATGAACATCATTAATTCTTTTTTCTTCGGAGCTAAATTTATCATTTCTAATGACATCAGGGTTTAAGAAATCAACTAGTAGATGACCGTTTTTTTTGAGTTGTTGATGAACACATTTTAGTACATCTAAATTTTCTTCAATGGTGTTAAAATAACCAAAGCTTGTAAACAGGTTGAAAACGTAATCATATTTTGTATTGTGATTGAAATTTCTCATGTCACCTATGAAGAATTTCATGTTATCTTTTTTAGTTGAATTAGCAATTTTGATGTTGTTTTTAGATAAATCTAAGCCATGCACAGAGTTGAAAAAAGAGCTCATCTTTAAAGCATGCCTTCCTTTTCCACACCCTAAATCCAATACGGTAGCCTCAGGATCAAGTTTTAATTTTTGGACTATATTTTTAATGAATAAATCAGCTTCATTTTGACTTCTGTTTTGATATAGAAGGTGATAATATTCAGAATTGAACCAATCTTCAAACCATTCATTTTTTTTCACTCTTTCATTTTTATCCAAAACTAGTATTTTAATTAGTTAGATCGTCCTATTTAGTGCTAGAGCTAATAACAATTTATTATATTTGCATCTGTAATGAACACGGATATTTTTGATTTATATAAATTGATGGAAAGAGATTATGTTCTCTTGGCCTTTAAAGGTTCTATCACTTCTGAGCTTTTAAGCTCAGTTTTTCAAATTATGGAGTCAAAAATGGAAGATTTACAAGATTCACCTAAAATAAGAAAACGAGTATTCAATGTATTAGTTGAATGTTTACAAAATCTTTATCATCACATAGATGAATTTGAAATAGTTGGATCACCCGAAGAGCTTGCTGAAAAAAAGTCCGCTATTTTCAGTATTAGTAGAACCCCAGAGTCCTATGATATAGTCACAGGAAACTACATTGATCAGGCTAATGTAAAAGACATTTCCCAGAAAATTGAATACATTAATTCTCTTGACAAAGATGAATTAAAAGCGTATTACAAAGAGGTGCTAAACAATGGGGTGTTGAGTAAAAAAGGTGGGGGTGGCTTAGGTCTTATTGATATAGCAAGAAGATCGGGATCAAAATTAGATTACAATATCAGAGAAATTAGCGATAGTTTTTCTTTCTTTACATTAACAGTTAAAATTTTAAAAAAATAGAACCATGGGAGATTTTATATTAGAAGGGTCAGCTAAAACACCAGTAGTAGAACTAAAAAGCAGTGGTGATTTGCTTTTGAAAGGTAGATCTATTCCAGAAAATTCAATTGAATTTTACAAGCCAATAATTGATTGGATTGATTCTTATAGTCAATCTGTAAGCGAAAAAACTGTTTTAAGTGTTCAACTGGAATATTTCAATACCAGTTCCTCTAAATGTATACTAGATGTATTTAAAAAATTAGAATCTTTAAGTGGAACTAATGTGGAAGTTAAATGGTATTATGAAGAAGATGACGAGGATATGTTAGAAGCAGGTGAAGATTATGAAGCCATTATTGATTTACCTTTTGAAATGATTGAAGTAGAAGAAATCTAATATTAACCATATTTAGTTAATTTTAAGGCTGTCATTCACGACAGCCTTTTTTTTTATGAAAAATTATATTATTTCCATAGATGGCCATTCAGGATGTGGAAAAAGTACTCTAGCTAAAAAACTAGCTTTAGAGTTGCGGTACACCTACGTTGATACTGGTGCTATGTATAGAGCGGTAGCTCTTTTTGCTCTTCAAAATGGTTTGATAGATGAAAAAGGTAAATTAAAAGCGGATGCAATCAATGAGGTAGAAAAACTAGTAATTGATTTTACCGAGCCAAATGAACAGGGGGAGAGTTATATTCAATTGAATGGTCTCGTTGTGGAAAAAGAAATTAGATCCATTGAGGTTTCTGACAGAGTAAGCGAAGTTAGTAAACATGAATTCATCAGAAGAAAATTAGTATTAATTCAACAAAAATTCGGTAAAGAACAAAATATAGTAATGGATGGAAGAGATATAGGAACAGTAGTTTTTCCAAATGCCGATATCAAATTTTGGATAAAGGCATCTGCTCAAAAAAGAGCAGAAAGAAGGTGGGAAGAGTATAAGTCCAAGGGTGAGTATGTTGAATTTCAAAAAGTACTTGATAATATTATTTCAAGAGACAAGCAAGATTCTAACAGAGAAGTAAGTCCCCTAAAAAAACCAAAAGGAGCAATTGAGATAGACACTTCTAATATTAATATAGAGCAGACTTGTGATTTGGCATTGTCCTATGTAAAAAAATTATTACCCTAGCTAAATGCGATATTTTTTTGAAATAGCATTCAATGGTAAACCTTATCACGGCTGGCAGATTCAAGAAAACGCGATTACCGTTCAACAAATAGTTCAAGAAAAACTTCAACTTATTTACAAAAATGAAAAACCGATTGTTACTGGTTGTGGGAGGACAGATGCAGGTGTACATGCAGAACAGTTTTTTTTTCATGTGGATATTTCCACCATTGTAAACCTTGATAAGTGCTGTTTTCAAATAAATAATATGTTGCCGATTGAAATACAGTTAAAGAATATATATCTTGTAAAAGATGATGCTCACGCCAGATTTGATGCCTTGAGCAGAACGTATGAATACCGTTTTACCACCCTTAAATCACCATTTAATACAGGATTTGTAGCCTACATCTCTGGAAAAATCAATGTAAATAGCATGAACGAGTGCTGTGAAATGATTAAAGGTAAACATGATTTTACTTCGTTTAGTAAAACTCATACTGATGTAAATCACTTTTTCTGTGAGATTTTAGAGGCCGAATGGATTAAAAAAGATGAACAAATTATTTTCCGGGTGAAAGCCAACCGATTTTTGAGAAATATGGTTAGGGCATTAGTTGGAACGATGGTTTTGGTTGGAAAAGAAAAAATTTCTTCGTCTGATTTTGAAAAAATCTTGATGTCAAAGGATCGAACTAATGCTGGTCCTTCTGCGAAAGCGCACGGATTGTTTCTAACGAATATCTCATATCCAAATCAGATTTATGTCAAAGAGTAAAGTTTGGGATACACCTTTATTTAAAAGGATCTTATGGGCTTCAAAACCTCATCGTTCGTTACTTATAAGGGGAATACTATTGACAGTTTTCCTTGCTTTATTATCGCCCGTTAAACCCTTTATTATTGGAAAGTTAGTAGGTGATTATGTGAGATTAGGGGATGAAAAGGGTTTATTAATAGGAACTATCTTAGTTATTGGTTTACTTGTCATTGAATCTGTTTTTCTAATTGTGGTTTCCTACACTTCTAGCGATTTGGGTCAACGCGTAGTTAAAGATCTTAGAAACCGGTTATTTACGCATATAACTAAATTGAGATTAAAATATTTTGATCAAAATCCTATTGGTATGCTTGTTACAAGATCGGTAAGTGATATGGAAACTATTGCTGAAATTTTTTCTCAAGGAATATTAGTAATTATAGGTGATTTATTAAAACTATTCGGTGTTTTAATATTTATGTTTTACATCAATTGGAAATTGACACTTTTAGTGCTCATACCCATACCTTTATTAATCGTAAGTACAAACATATTTAAGAGGGCTATTAAAAATTCTTTCCAAGAAGTTAGAAAACAAGTATCTTCTCTAAATTCATTTGTTCAAGAACACATTACTGGTATGAATGTGGTTCAAATTTTTAGCAGAGAAAATGTAGAGGCAAAAAAATTCAATAAGATTAATCTAGCCCACAAAAAAGCTCACATAAAGGGCATTATGGCCTATTCTGTTTTTTTTCCTGTTGTGGAGACGTTGAGTGCTTTATCCATTGCTATTTTAGTTATTTATAGCGTATGGTCAATTTCCTACGGAAACACAGACTATGGTACTGTAACTACCGAAATGATGTCATTTATTTTATATGTCCATATGTTATTTAGACCGATTAGAATGTTAGCAGATCGATTTAATACCCTGCAAATGGGTATGGTAAGTTCGGCTAGGGTTTTTGATCTTCTTGATAATGATGAGATTATTCATCAATCGGGAAATAATCAACTGGAATCATTTAACGGACAGATAAGCTTTAAAAATGTTCATTTCAGTTACGATGGACGATCAAAAGTTTTTGATGGCCTATCATTAGATGTTAGATCAGGAGAGACCATTGCTGTGGTTGGTCCGACAGGTGCAGGTAAAACTTCTCTAATTAATTTAATATCAAGATATTATGAATTTCAAGAAGGAGAAATATTATTAGATGGAATGGATATTAGATCCATATCGCTTTCTTCTTTGCGTTCAAAAGTTGCAGTGGTTTTACAAGATGTATTTTTATTTAATACATCCGTACTAGAGAATATAACCCTAGGGAAAGAAGAAATTGAATTAGAGGAGGTTATAGAGGCTGCTAAAAAAGTGGGCGTACACGGTTTTATTTCTCAGCTTGACGGTAGTTATGAATTTCAAGTTAAAGAGAGAGGAGGTGTTCTTTCTTCTGGGCAAAGACAACTTATTTCATTTTTGAGGGCATACATTTGTAAGCCAGATCTATTGATTTTGGACGAAGCTACATCTTCTGTTGATTCTGGTGCTGAAGAGTTGATTCAAAAAGCTACCAAAGTAATAACGAAGGACAGAACTTCTATTATTATTGCACATCGCTTATCAACTATTAAAAATGCAGATAGAATATTAGTTATTGATAGGGGTAAGATTATCGAAGAGGGCAACCATAATACATTAATTCAAAAGAAAGGTCATTATTTTGATCTTTATGAGAATCAATTTCTAAAGGAAGAATCTATACTGCCGTCTTAGATGTATTTCTTAAGATGTTCTTTGGTGTAGGATTGGATATTGCTTTTTACCATATTTTCAGGTGTGCCTTGAAAATTTAAATTACCTCCCTCATCGCCTCCTTCAGGGCCAAGGTCAATAATCCAATCTGCTGTTTTAATAATATCCATATGATGCTCGATGATTATGACATGGTGGCCAATATTGATGAGATTTTGTAGTGATTTAATGAGTTTGTTCACATCGTGAAAATGAAGTCCTGTGGTAGGTTCGTCAAATATGAAAAGTTTTCTTTGTGTGGTTTTTTTACTGGTTAAGAAAGAGGCTAATTTTATTCGTTGTGCTTCACCACCACTCAAAGTATTGGAAGATTGACCAAGTTGAACATATTCTAAACCGACATCGTTCAGCGCTTCAATTTTCGATTTTATTTTTTTGCAATAGGTGTCGTTTTCATCAAAAAATGATAAACTTTCCTCCACAGTCATTTCTAGGATTTCAGCTATATTTTTATTTTTAAACTTTACTTCAAGTACTTCTTCCTTAAAACGCTTTCCATTGCAATCTTCGCATGTTAAATGAACATCTGCCATAAATTGCATGGAAATGGTTATTTGTCCTTCTCCTTGGCATTTTTCGCATCTGCCACCGTCTACATTAAAGCTGAAAAACCCTGGCTTGAAACCATTTATTTTTGCATGCTGTTGTCGAGCAAATAATTGCCTGATGTCATCATAGCCTTTAATGTAAGTTATAGGGTTTGACCTTGAACTTTTTCCAATAGGGTTTTGATCTACAAATTCCACACTGTCTATTAAGTTATGATCCACCTTAACACTTTTAGCATGGACAGGTTGTTTTATGCCTGTAATGAAAAATCGTTCAAAATATTTGAACAGAATTTCGCCTACTAAAGTTGATTTTCCACTTCCGCTGACACCTGTAACCACACAAAAAGCACCCAATGGGAATGAGACATCTATATTTTTTAAATTGTGCAAAAATGCTCCTTTGACTTTTATAAAATCTTTAGCTTTTCTTCTAAATTTTGGTAATTCAATGTTTAATTGTTGGGTGAGGTACTTTGCTGTTAAGCTATCTTTTGAAGCAATCAGTTTTTGGTGATTACCTTTAAAAACTATCTCTCCACCATTTCTTCCTGCTCCTGGGCCAATGTCAATAATTTCATCAGCAGACATCATCATATCTTCATCATGTTCAACAACAATCACAGAGTTACCAATGTCTCGTAATTTCTTTAATACTTCAATTAGTTGTAAACTATCTCTTGGATGTAATCCTATTGAGGGTTCATCAAGGATATACATGGAGCCAATTAATGAACTTCCTATAGATGTAGCTAGGTTAATTCGTTGGGATTCACCTCCTGAAAGTGTATTGGTGGGTCTGCTTAACGTAAGGTAATTTAATCCTACATCACTTAAATACTTTAGTCTAGATTTTATTTCAGTTATTAATCGATTAGCTATTTGAAATTCTTCTTTTTCAAGTGATATGGAATTAAAAAATAATAGTGCATCTTTAATGCTAAGAGCGTTGATTTCGCTGATGGATTTCCCATCCACTTTAACATAATTTGCATCTTTTCTTAATCGATTTCCATTACAGGAAGTACACATCGTTTTGCCTCTGTAACGAGCTAGCATTACCCTGAATTGAATTTTATACGTTTTTTGTTCTAAGTATTTGAAAAAGGCATTTAACCCCTTGAAATATTGATTCCCTTCCCATATCAATGACTTATTTTCATCACTTAATTCAAAATATGGATCATGAACGGGGAAATTGAAATGATGTGCGTTTTGAATGAGCTTGTTTTTCCATCTACTCATTTTTTCGCCCTTCCAGCATGTTATGGCGTCTTCATAAATACTCAAACTGGGGTTAGGGATTACTAAATTAGGGTCAATACCAATTATTTTACCAAAACCTTCACAAGTTTTACAAGCTCCAAAGGGATTATTGAAGGAGAAAAAATCCAAAGAGGGCTCTTGAAAGATTAGACCATCCTTTTCAAACAGGTTATTAAAATCTTTTTCTACAGCTTCATTAGTATTGAAATAAATGATTTTACAGCGTCCTTTCCCCTCGTGAAATGCCATTTCTAAAGACTCACTTATTCTGGATTGGTTTTCGTCAGAAGAATCATTTGTTATACGATCAATAATCAACAAATCATCTTTTTCTACTCCTTCCTTTTCAATAGATATAATTTTATTTTTTTTCCATTTTTTACTGAACCCTTGCTGTAAATAAATATTAGCTTGATCTGTATTTAATCTTCCTTTAGGAATTTGGATAGGGGAGCAAATCAAAATTTTTGTTTTCTCAGGAAGTTGAAGTATCCAGTTTAGAACATCTTCGGGAAAATCTTTAGTAACTTGTTCTTGACTAACCGGAGAAATGGTCTTTCCTATACGAGCAAATAACAATTTGAGAAAGTCATGAATTTCGGTAGTTGTACCTACAGTACTTCTCGGATTAGATGAATTTACTTTTTGTTCAATAGCTATTGCAGGCGAAATTCCTTTGATATCGTCCACATCAGGTTTTTCAATTCTTCCTAGAAACAATCGAGCATAAGCGCTCAAACTCTCGATGTATCTCCTGTGTCCTTCGGCATATAATGTATCAAAGGCTAAAGAGGATTTTCCTGACCCAGATACTCCAGTAATAACCGTTAACTTATTTCTTGGTATGGATACATTAATGTTTTTTAGGTTATGTACTCTTGCCCCTTTAATTTCTATGTGCTCTCTCTTTTCTTTACTCAAAACTAATTTAACAGGTGACTAAATTAACAGAATTGCTTTCAGTTATGAATTTTGTTTCTTATATTTGAATCAAATTTAAATCATCGCCTATACAACAATTCTACTTCAACCTTTATTAATTAAAACGTAGAATATGTATGCTTCAAAAAGCGATGAGTTTCTCATTCTTCAATTTAAATCTGGTAATGATAGTGCATTTGACGTGCTATTGTCTCGCTACCAAACCAAAGTATTTTCTTATATAATGCAATTAGTTAAGGACTATGATTTAGCTAATGATGTTTTTCAAGAAGTATTTATAAAAGTAGTTATTAACCTAAAAAAAGAGTCCTACCACCACGAAGGTAAGCTGCTTTCCTGGATTCTTAGAATTGCACATAATCAAGTAATAGATCATTTTAGAAAGTCAGCAAAGATGCCTATTGCCGGTAGAACTACAGCTAATCCAGATTTTGATATTTTTAGCGTGATTAAATTGGAAGAAAGTTCAGTTGAAGACGTGATGATAAATGAGCAAATACTAAAAGAAGTTCGTTATTTAATTGAGGAATTACCTCAAGATCAAAAAGAAGTGGTTAAAATGCGATTTTTCATGAAAATGAGTTTCAAAGAAATATCAGAAAAAACCAATGTAAGTATCAATACCTCTTTGGGTAGAATGAGATATGCATTGATTAATCTTAGAAAACTCATAAACGAAAAGGATTTAGTATTAACAAATTATTGAATTAGTAACAATAAGTAGGAATCATTCTCGTTCTTAGTTAAAACAACTAAAAGCCTATGGTATGAATTCTACTAAAAATGTTACAATTAAAAAAAATAAGCCTAATAGTGAAGTGCTCTTTTCCATTAGGTCATTTGCAAGAGCATATCAAAACAGCACTTCAAAAAAATATGTGAAATCTATTGCTTGGGTTGAAAATTAAGCCTTGAAATTATCTGAAACAATGAGTTCTTTAGTTCCATGGCTCCAATTGTAAAATCCTTCGCCTGATTTAACACCTAATTTCCCTGCAGTGACCATATTCACTAACAGTGGACATGGTGCATATTTAGGATTCCCGAAACCATCCTGAAGAACTTTAAGTATGGCTAGACATACATCTAGTCCTATGAAATCAGCTAATTGTAGAGGCCCCATTGGGTGTGCCATTCCGAGTTTCATTACGGTATCAATCTCTTCCACACCTGCTACACCTTCATGAAGGGTAATAATTGCTTCATTGATCATGGGCATCAAAATTTTATTAGCCACAAAACCTGGAAAATCGTTTACCTCAACTGGAACTTTTCCAATTATTTTAGATAGTTCCATTATGGTTTGAAGCGTTTCATTTGATGTAGAATAGCCTTTTATTACTTCAACCAATTTCATTACGGGTACAGGGTTCATAAAATGCATTCCAATAACCTTATCGGCTCTTTTTGTTACCGCTGCAATTTTGGTTATGGAAATAGAAGAAGTATTGGTAGATAAAATGCAATTTGCAGGCGCAAACTGATCCATTTGTTTGAAAATAGACAGCTTTATATCCATGTTTTCTGTGGCTGCTTCCACTACAAGATCGGCATCAGATACTCCTTCTTTTAGATTGGTAATTTTATGAAGATTTGAGAGTGTTTTTTCTTTGGTTTCTGTTGTAATTTTTTCTTTAGAAAGCATTCTATCTAGATTTTTTTCAATTGTTTTGAATGCCTTGTCCAGTGCTTCAGTTGAAATATCAATAAGATTTACCTTATAACCATTTTGAGCGAATACATGTGCAATCCCATTTCCCATTGTACCGGCTCCAATTACAGCAATATTTTCCATAAATTTTTTTCGGCAAATATAGGATACTTTTTAACTATTTGCCATCTCCTTTGATCATTATAATAGCAGTGTAAAAAAGGATTTTTACATCTAGAGATAACGACATGTTTTCTACATATAACAGATCAAATTTTAATCTAGCTACCATTTCATCTACATTTTCTGCGTAGCCAAATTTTATTTGTCCCCAACTGGTAATTCCAGGTTTCACTTTTAATACGTGTTTGTAATGAGGCGCCTTCGCTACAATTTTTTCGATGTAATATTCGCGCTCAGGTCTTGGTCCTACTATAGCCATATCTCCTTTGATTACATTGAAAAACTGGGGAGTTTCGTCTAAACGTGTTTTACGCATAAATTTTCCAATAGCAGTAATTCTTGGATCATTTTGACTAGAAAGTTGAGGTCCGTCTTTTTCAGCTTCTGTTATCATAGATCTGAATTTGAAAATCCAAAAAGGGTTTCCATACAGACCAATTCGTTTCTGTTTAAAGATAATGGGGCCTTTTGACCCTGTTTTAATAAGAAAAGAAAGTAGTATAAAAACTGGAAGTAAAATCAGAATAGCTAGGATCGATAAAAGAACATCCACAATTCTCTTCGTTATCTTTTCCCAAGGACTTAATATTTCTGGATTAACTGAAATTAATAAAGCTCCAAAGATGGAACTCATTTTAACAGAACCAGTTAAAATGTTATACATATCTGCTATTACTTTTATGCTTACGTTAAGATCTGCTACATCATTTATGATATTATTTATTTTCTCATGTTCCTTTGGCTCTGTAGCAATGATAACTTCTTCAATTCCATTGCTTTGAATGACGTTCTTAAGCGCTTCGTAATCTCCAAGTTTTTTTAGGCCGGTATCCAACATCATATCAGGCCCACCATTAGTTGAGATATATCCCTTGAAAAAATAGCCTGAAGATTTTTTTAGGTTCTGTATTTCCAATAACGTTTCCTTTGCTTTGTTTCTACTTCCAATAATTAACGTATTAAATCCGATGAATCCATTGTGGACTTTTCTTACGATATTTGTCGTGATAATAATTCTAGGGATAAAGGTCAAAGTGGTGTGGAGCACTATCAATGCTAAAATGAGGTTATAATAGTCCTGATACGAATTGATTTGGTCATCCAGTAGAAAAGCAAAAAAGATTAAGATAATACCTAAAAAGGATTGAGATAGAGTTTGTGTAATTTCTTTTATTCTGTACTTTTTATAAACGGATTTATATTGACCCATTGCAGCATAAATGAATAGCCAGAAAATGGATAATAGAATGGTGCTTAATACGAGCTTTTGATTTATTTCAAAAGGATACTCCTCTATGTATGTTTTTCTAAAAAAATTAAAACAGACCCATGATGTGGAGGCTGTAACCCAGTCAAAAATTAGAAATACTATCCAAAAGTATTTTTTTTTCATGGTCTAAAAATCACTTTTATATTGTCCAGTCTAACCCGGATATCGTCTTGCTGATCAGTGTTTTGAATTCTAAAGTAGAGGTCAAATTCTGTTGCGCTAGGAAAAAAGTTGGTGGCATCAGGAATGTACAAATAGGTTTTATTCCACACTACTGTATCTAAAAAATCATAAGTAGGGATGAAGGTAATTAGAGGTTGTCTTACATAAGATGGTATAAAATTGTCTTTGTGAAGGATACCTACTTCAAACGGGTAGTTATTAGCATAGTTTATTTCCATAAATGCAGGTACATTTATATTTTTAGGAAACTGATTGAATTCCAATTCATTTGTCCTCATTTCAAATATTTCTTGATTTGAACTTAACGCGATTTCACCTATGTTAGAACCATCAAATAAAATATCTGCTGGCTGATCTATAATCACTAAATCAGTGTCAGAAATGATGAAGGTTTCAAATTTAGATTGTGGGTCTTCGAAATCTTCTAGCCAAATGTAAAGTTGTTCTTCATACTCAGTTTCGGGGTATAACCATATAATGCTATCTGGTATTAGATTTACATCTAAAATGTAAGGTTTGTAAAAAGGATACTTGGTTCTATCTACAGAAATGCCATTTTGTTTTATTCCAGGGTGAAGTTTTAAGGCATGATTGCCTTCAAAGTGAAGTGGGATGGTGTTAGGTAATTCATATACTCCTGCAAGGTTCCCGTCAACATAAACCCATACGTCTGTAATTTTTTCACTAGCAGACCCCTGACTACTGTGTGTTATATCAAAATCAAATTCTTCTACGTGAATAAAGGAGGGTATTTTTTCAGGTCTATCAAAAGTCTCGCAGCTCCAGAACAAAAAAATGAATATAACCCAACTATGCTTCATTAAAAATTGAACGCGAAAATATCAAATTTATTATGATTTCGAGGTTAATTTTGACCTACTGTGATTTGTTCTGAAATTTCAATAGCTAACTGCAATACTTTTTGTGCTGATAGGAGATCAACTTCTGGGCTTTTATTTTGATGTATTGAATTCACAAAAGATTTTAATTCTTCTTCAATGGGATTAGTTTCTGAAGATTTTTCAGTTTGCATCACAACTTTTTTCTTTCCTTTCGGGCCCAAATCAATGATCGGGACAAATGGTTCTGGTTCCTTTAGTTCTTCTAGGCAAATTAATTCAAATTGTTTATTCAAAAAATCTACCGATATGTAAGAGTCTTTTTGAAAAAAGCGAGATTTCCTCATATTTTTAAGGGACATTCTACTGGCCGTTAAGTTGGCAACACACCCATTTAAGAATTCAATTCTTGCATTCGCTATATCTGGTGTGTCGCTTAGTACCGAAACACCGCTAGCATGAATACTTTTAATGGGAGAATTAACGACATGTAAAAGAATGTCTAAATCATGAATCATAAGATCTAATACAACAGATACGTCTGTTCCTCTAGGGTTAAATTGAGCAAGTCTATGGGTTTCGATAAACTTAGGCTTGGAAATTTCTTTTGATGCTTTTTTGAAAGCAGGATTAAACCTTTCAACGTGACCAACTTGGGCTTTTACATGATGCTTATTGGCTAGCTTAATTAGATTTTTTACTTCTGAAATGGTGTGAGTAACAGGCTTTTCAATAAAAACATGTTTTCCGTTCACTATCGCTTGTTGTGCACAATAATAGTGGGAGAGTGTTGGCGTGACAATATCCACAATATCGCAAACTTTTATTAAATCATCTAGACTTTCAAACGATTTTACATCAAGAGAAGTGGTAACCTGCTTACTTACATCATCATTGATGTCATAGAACCCCATTAAATCTACAAATGAGGATTCCTTTAAAATTTTAAGATGAATTTTCCCTAGATGACCAGCTCCTACGACTCCAATTTTTAGCATAACTATACTGAAACGACCAAATTTAATAAATATTGGTTTTTATCATAAATTATTAACACCAGATGTTAGCAATATTTGATATTCTAGTTGTAATTTTTCGTTAAATGATAGTTCTTTTGTATTGATGAATGAAGCGAAGTATATTGGTTTAAGAGGAAAGTTAGTTGAAGAACTTGAAAGCAAGGGGATTACAGATAGAAAGGTGCTAGATGCGATAAATGTAATTCCAAGGCATCTTTTTCTAGATCCTGTCTTTCGAGATAAATTTGCATATGAGGATGCTGCTTTTCCGATAGGTGAAGGGCAAACCATTAGTCAACCATACACGGTAGCTTATCAAACTGAGCTTCTACATGCGAAAAAAGGGAGTAAGGTGTTAGAGATTGGAACCGGTTCTGGATACCAAACGGCTGTTTTGTGTCAGCTGGGTGTAAAGGTGCATTCTATTGAAAGACAGAAGAATTTGTTCAATAATGCAAAGCTTTTTTTAAATCAAAATGGATATAGGGCCCATCTTTATTTTGGAGATGGATTCAAAGGGAAGCCTGCATTTGCCCCTTTTGATGGTATTATTGTAACCTGCGGTGCCCCATACGTTCCTGAAGAACTGAAATATCAATTGACCGTGGGTGGAAGAATGGTTATACCTGTAGGTGAGCAAGATGTGCAACAAATGAAAGTAATTGTCCGTTTAGAAGGTGAAGTATTCGAAGAAAACACCTATGGAGACTTTAAATTTGTGCCTATGATAAAAAATATAAAAAACTAAAAATCAATGACTTATAATAATTCATATAAACAAATAATTAAATACTTTATCATTTTATTATTTCTGTTAGCATCTCCTTTTTATCATGCTCAAGATAGCATAAATACAACAGAAAATTACGTATCCATTGAAGGTCAAATATACCCTTCTTTTAATATGGATCAGTATAGACCAAAAATAAAGTTAAGGTACTTTTTAAATGAAAAATCTGCCCTCCGGTTTAATATCAACGTAAATAGAGAATCGGATTATTTTGAGATTAGAGAAATCAATGGCAATGGAGTGGGAAGCGTAGAAAGAATTAATGCATTACATCATTTTTCTTTTGGTTATGAGGGATATAAAAAATATAATAACACGTCAATATACACTGGAATTGAAGGTATCGTTGGTTTTGGAAGAAATGATGAATATGGATCAAGAACGGATTCTCTCATTTTTATTCCGGACCAGAATTATAACATCAAAAGGCCTATCAGGCAATATGGTATACGATTATTATGTGGTTTAGATCAATATCTGACAACAAATTTATTTATTGGAACAGAGATGGGAATTCAATTTATTCAAACCAATTATTTAGATGGCTCGTATCAAGTTTTAGATCAAAGTTCTCAAACTTCTTCAAATGTCACCTCAATTATTCCAAAGTCCAATGAGCAAGTATTCTCATTAGGAGGTGTAGGTTGCTTGAGAATTGGTTGGGTTTTTTAATCTGTTTACAGTTATTTAACATTGAATTACGTGTATGTAATGTATTTCGTATATATTTGCTGCCGTTTAGCATTACAATAACTTAAATAGTGTTGATATGTATTTAGATTCAGAAAAGAAAAGAGAATTTTTTAAAAAGCACGGTAAGGGGGAGTCCGACACCGGTTCAGCAGAAGGTCAAATTGCATTGTTTACTTACAGAATTAGTCATTTGACCCAACATTTAAAGGCCAACAAGAAAGACTATAATACTCAAAGATCACTTATTAGATTAGTTGGGAAGAGAAGAAGTCAGTTGGATTATTTAAAGGATAAAGATATTGAACGATACAGAGCGATTATCAAAAAATTAAAAATCAGAAGATAATTTAACTGTTAACATGTATTTGAGGGGACTATTGCGCTAGCGTAATGGTCCTTTTTTTGTTAAAATTAAAATAAAATAAATGAATATAATCAATGAAAAAATCAGTCTTCCGGGAGGAAAAGAAATCTCCATTGAGACTGGTAAATTAGCTAAGCAGGCAGATGGTTCTGTGATAGTAAGGATGGGAGACACCATGTTATTGGCTACCGTAGTTTCCAATCCAGATGTAAAAGACGGAGTAGACTTTATGCCTTTGACCGTAGATTACAGAGAAAAGTTTACATCTACAGGTCGTTTTCCAGGAGGATTTCTCAAGAGGGAGGCAAGACCAAGTGATGAAGAAATATTAACCATGCGTTTAGTTGATAGGGCATTAAGACCGTTATTCCCAGATGATTTTCACGGAGATACACAAGTTATGATTCAGTTGATATCATCTGAAAAAGAAAATATGCCGGATGCTCTAGCTTGTTTGGCAGCTTCAACAGCTTTAGCTGTGTCAGATATTCCATTTAATGGACCTGTTTCGGAAGTTAGAATTGCTAAAAAGGACGGAAATCACATCATAAATCCCACATTTGAAGAATTAAAAGGGGCAGATATGGATATGGTCATTGCTGGAACATTGGACAGCATTGTGATGGTGGAAGGTGAAATGAATGAAGTAAGTGAAGCGGATATGCTTGAAGCTATAAAGGCTGCTCACGAGGTTATTAAAGACCAATGTAACTTACAGTTGACCATTGCATCTAAAGTGGCTAAATCAAGCCCAAAGAGAGAATATAGCCACGAAACACATGATGAAGAATTAAAAAATAAAATTCATGCTTTTGCCTATGATAAGTTTTATGACATTGCTAAGCAAGGTCTTGCTGATAAGAAGAAAAGAGGTGAACTTTTTGGTGCAGTAAAAGAGGAGTTTAAAGTTACTTTAACTGAAGAAGAACTAGCTGAAAATGGATTTTTATTAGGTCAGTATTTTAAAGCTACCCAAAAAGAAGCTGTAAGAAGAGTAGTGCTTGATGAAAAAATCAGATTAGATGGCAGAACAACAACAGAAATAAGACCTATAGCATGTGAAGTAGATTTCTTACCTGGATTTGTTCATGGTTCTGCCTTGTTTACAAGGGGTGAAACACAGTCTTTAACCGCTTTAACCTTAGGAAGTTCTCTAGATGTACAGCGTAAAGATGGAGCTTTAATGCAGGATGATTTAGATTTCTTATTACACTACAATTTCCCTCCTTTCTCCACAGGAGAAGCTAGACCAATTAGAGGGGTAAGTAGAAGAGAAGTAGGTCATGGAAATTTGGCACTAAGAGCTCTTAAACCTATGTTACCTGGAAAAGACGTTAATCCATATACAATCCGATTAGTTTCGGATATCTTGGAATCTAATGGTTCTTCATCTATGGCTACCGTATGTGCCGGTACGTTGGCGTTAATGGACGGTGGTGTAAAGATGAAAAGACCGGTTTCTGGAATTGCTATGGGATTAATTACAGATAACGAAGGTAAGTATGCTATTCTTTCAGATATTCTTGGTGACGAGGATCACTTAGGAGATATGGACTTTAAAGTGACTGGTACCGAAAATGGAATTACAGCATGTCAAATGGATATTAAGATTGATGGTTTAGATTATGAAATGCTTGAAAATGCACTTAATCAAGCTAAAGATGGTAGAATGCATATCCTAGGGGAAATGATGAAAGCTATGGATGCACCGAGAGCAGATTATAAATCATTTGTTCCTAGAATTGAAACGGTTGAAGTTCCAGAAGATACCATTGGTGGAATCATTGGTAAAGGTGGAGAGACTATTCAGAAAATGCAAGAAGAAACCAATACTTCCATAAGCATTGGAGATCCTGAAGATGGAATGGCTATCGTAGAAGTCTTTGCAGACGATAAAGAAGGAATGGAAGAGGCGCTTAGAAGAATTAACCTTATTGCATATCCTCCAATACCTGAAGTAGGAGAGGTGTACAATGGTAAGGTGAAAAACATCGTTACTTTCGGAGCTTTCCTTGAGATTTTACCTGGAAACGATGCTTTGTTGCACATTTCTGAAATTGATCATAAGCGAGTAGAAAAGGTGGAAGATTACTTAAAAGTAGGAGATGAGCTTGAAGTAAAGCTAATTGGTAAAGATCCTAAGTCTGGTAAGCTTAAAATTTCAAGAAAAGCTCTTCTTGAAAAGCCTGCTCCAAAGCAAGAATCGGAGTAATTCAAATCAAATAATTATAGAAAAGCCATATTTATTGTGGCTTTTTTTGTTTATTTTTAAAAGGAATGTAACCTAATTTCGTTTTGGGACGTTATAGTATTTCCCATTTTCAATGGTTAACACACATAGATGAGACAACTAAAAATAACCAAACAGGTCACCAATAGGGAGACCGCTTCGCTTGATAAATATCTTCAGGAAATTGGCCGTGTTGATTTGATTACAGCAGAGGAAGAAGTAGAATTGGCTAAGCGAATTAAAGAAGGAGATCATATTGCTCTTGAGCGTTTGGTTAAAGCAAACCTTCGTTTTGTAGTTTCTGTATCAAAGCAGTATCAAAATCAAGGGTTAACCTTACCAGATTTAATTAACGAAGGAAATCTAGGGTTGATCAAAGCTGCTCAACGATTTGACGAAACCAGAGGTTTTAAATTTATTTCTTATGCAGTTTGGTGGATTAGGCAATCTATTTTACAGGCGTTGGCTGAACAATCTAGAATTGTACGTTTACCGTTGAATAAAATTGGTTCTATTAATAAGATCAACAAACAGTTTTCTGCACTAGAACAAAAATTTGGACGCTCTCCAACACCAGAAGAAATTGCGGAATCGTTGGATATTACTATCGAAGAGGTGAAGCAATCCATTAAAAATAGTGGTAGACACCTATCGATGGACGCTCCGCTATCTGATTCTGAAGATAGTAACAACATGTATGAGGTAATGTCGTCTGATGAGTCGCCTAAGCCCGATAAGATTCTGATGAATGAATCGTTGAGAAGAGAAATTGAACGTTCTTTATCTACTTTAACACCAAGAGAGGCGGATGTCATTCGTTTGTATTTTGGTTTGAGTGGTAAACACCCTATGACTTTAGAAGAAATAGGAGAAAAGTTCGATTTAACCAGAGAACGAGTCCGTCAGATCAAAGAAAAGTCTATTCGAAGATTAAAACACACTTCTCGTAGTAAGTTGTTAAAATCTTACTTAGGTTAATATTTCCAAAGCTTTAATTCTTTTGTTTTCTTTGCGGTGAATTTAATTCTTCTTCATGAGTCATCTTATTGCGCCATCTTTATTAGCTTCTGATTTTGCTAACCTCCAAAAAGAGTGTGAAATGCTTAATAACAGTAAGGCAGATTGGTATCATTTAGATGTAATGGATGGGGTTTTTGTTCCCAATATTTCCTTTGGAATTCCAGTGATTGACTTCATTAATAAACATACCTTAAAGCCTCTTGATGTACATTTAATGATTATTCAACCAGAACGTTATATAACACACTTTAAAAATGTGGGAGCCAATATTTTAACTGTTCATATAGAAGCTTCCACACACCTCCATAGAACGTTACAAGCTATCAAGCAAGACGGCATGAAAGCTGGTGTGGCGTTGAACCCTCATACCAACGTGGAGCAGTTAGAGCCCACCTTAGAAGAAATTGATTTGGTGTGCCTAATGTCAGTTAATCCTGGATTTGGTGGTCAGGCTTTTATTGAAGGTACTTACAGAAAAGTAGAAAAGCTAAAATCCATGATAGCTAAAGCGGGTTTAGAAACTAAAATTGAAATAGATGGTGGAGTAACTTCAGCCAATGCCAAGCAATTGATTGATGCTGGTGCAGATGTATTGGTAGCAGGTAGTTTTGTATTTAAGGCTAAAAACCCAACACAGACCATAGCAGATTTAAAAAATATTTAATCCTTTCCCTCTAAGTAATCTTGTAGATATGCAAAATGTGGAGTAAGTTTCCCGTCTTTGGTTTCAGATGCTCTGTAAATGATATCCTCTGGATCGTTTCCCAGTAATGGTTCTAATACATGTTCAATAAACATTTCTCCAAAAGATACAGAAGCGTCCTTGGGTAGTTCACACGGTAGATTGTCCACCGCCATTACTCCAATACAATCTTCTTTGTAAAAATCTACTTCTTCTTCGCTTTGTGCATCATATCCATAAAACGGGTTAGCTATAGTAGATGGACGAAGTGTAGTGGCCACAGGACCATCAATATCGCAACTTACATCTGCTACTAAAGAAATATTCCAGTCTGGATTTTTGACATCACCTCTTGAAAAAATAAACGGAGAGCGATTATCCCAGTAATGACAGGCTACATAGACATCCGCTGCAGTTGCATATCTCATAAAGTTGGAGGAATGTCCACTAGGATTTTTGAAGAATGCGGGTATATCAAAGGATGCACCATCATCTCTTTTTACATAATCCTCTACGTCCAGTTGAGTATATACTGGCTCACCGAAATTAGTACTTAGAAAATCCTCAGGTGAAACTCGTTTTATGTTGGTTTTTTCTAATACTTCTATGGCACCTCCAGCCACTCTCCCTCCTCCTGTAATGATCAACCTAAAGTTCTTTGGCAAATCCAACATACTTAGTTCACCTTCCATTTCCTTTCTATCCTCACACAAATGAGCGCTTTTAAGCTTATATCGCTTTGTTTTTAGTCCGTACCCCAATAATCCATTAAAACACCCTACGATGCCTGCAAAACGACCAAATGCGATTAATCTTTGCCCATTCGAATTGGTTATGGTTTCCCAGTCGATGAGTTGGATATTTTTTTCGATTATGGCTTGTAATAAATCTCTGTTGTAAGGTTGCTTTTTAAACGTGTGGGAAAAGAAGAAGTATTTTTTATTAGCTATTAAATCTTCAATGGGAACTTCTTTAACGCCTAGGAGTACATCGCAATCTGTGATCTCATCGACAAGATCTATCCCAGCATTAGCGTAATCTTCGTCTTTAAATTTTCGAATGTTACTTTTTTGAACGACTAAATCTATCTGGGGGTATTTTTGCTTGATTTCTTGACATTGAGTAGGAGATAGGGGTACTCTTTTATCTGGTGGTGTTTTTCCTTCTTTAATGATCCCGATTTTCATGCTATGAATTTTGCGTCAAATATAACATTTGTTCCCATTGATAAATTAGCTAATTTTGTGTCACTTAATTTATTGGGGCCGATTTTGGATTTGACAGCAAGAGAAATAGTTAAGTAAGCATGTCGAGCGTTGTGAATGGTCTCGTAAAACACAATTCACAAGCCTATAAACGGCAATAACAACTACGCGCTTGCAGCTTAATTACAGATGTAATTAGGCCTAATCTCGCAGATAAGATCTGCCTGACAAGCTGCCCAGCTATGGTTACCTGTTCAGCGGCTATAGTAATTGGGTATCGTTGGTCTGAACTAAGTGGTGTAGCGTCTTGATGCACTGACAAAAACCTAAAAGACTAAGGATAAATTGGGGTGTTTGTGCTCAGCTTTATTTCTACAATTAATCACAAACTAAGCATGTAGAAAGTTTAATTGTTCCTTGTTTGGACGAGGGTTCGAAACCCTCCGGCTCCACTATTTGATATGTTGTTAATAATTAAATAAGCAAAAATAGACAAATAACAGGTTAATATCTCATATTTGAAAAACAAATGAGATTAAATAGAGACAAATAATTACCTAAAATGTTTGACCTATGTTTGACCTGCTAAATTAAATGTTTGACCTTTTTGCTTATGACAAGAATTAGTTTCACTACCCGCTTTTTTATTAAACACCGAAATAACAATGATCATTTATATGTTAGAATCATTGTAAATAGAAAGTCATCAGAAATATCCTTAAAGAGAACAGTTTATTTAAGACATTGGGATGATAAACGACAACAATTTAAAGGTGGCAGTGAAGTTTCCCAGTCATTAAATCATTATATGAACGATGTTAGAGGAAAGTTAATAGCTATTCACACTCATCTAACTAGCAACGAGGAATACTATGATTCCAAAATAATCAAAAACATATTTCTAGGCCATGAACTGAGAAAACATTTTATCATAAAAGAGTTTGACATTCACAATGAAAAAATTAAAGTTTTAGCTAATGAAAATAAAGAATATAGCATTGGCACTTATAAAAGATTTAAAACTGCTAGAAATCATTTAAATGACTTTATTAGATATAAAGGAAACAATGATCTAGTTTTTGGAGCTATAACTAGTGAATGGATACACGACTATGAATATTTTTTAAAAACTCAAAAGAATATTAGTCATAATACAAGTCTAAGATATATCAAGCTATTTAAAAAAATATATGGGATTGCTCTTAGAAATGGATGGGTTAAGAAAGATCCTTTTAATTCATTTAAGATACGATTCCAAACAGTCAACAGAGAACATCTTTCCTTGAATGAAATAAAAACAATTAAAGAAAAAGAACTCCACACTGATCGATTAAATCAGGTAAGAGATGTCTTTCTTTTTTGTTGTTTAACTGGTTTTAGATATTCTGATGTTAAGGATCTTACCAAACATGATATTCATATTAATACTGATGGAAGTAAGAGTATTATCAAGAAAATAAAAAAGACAAAAGGAACAGTTAGAATTCCATTAATAAAACCAGCTTTAGAGATCGTTAATAAATATGAAGATGATTTTTATTGTAAAGTAAAAGGGGTACTTCTTCCAGTTGTTAGCAATCAAAATACCAATGCCTACTTAAAAGAGATAGCAACATTATGCGGAATTGAAAAAAACTTAACCTTTCACATTGCAAGGCACACTTTTGCAACAGTCTTTTTAGAGCTTGGTATTTCAATGGAGTCAGTAAAAGCTATGCTAGGTCATTCTGATATAACAACAACCCAGATTTATGGTAAGATAACTGATAAAAAATTAATGGAAGAAATGGATAATTTAAAAACAAAAATTAAGTTATGATTGAAATAGATTCAAATACAATAGTTACAGAAATATTTCTAGAATGTTTTAAAGAGTTGCATCTAAAAAAGCAATCAAACCATGAGGATTTAAAGATGTCAGTTCAAAAATATTGCGAACAACTTAATTCTGGAAGAGTAAAATATTTAAGAGAAAAGATTTTATTTATCTCTAATAAAATTGATTTAAAATCATTGAATTTAGAACAAAAGAAATCGTTGTTTTACATTAATACATTCCTTGATTCATATTCACAAATTGTAAAAAAATCAGATTCTGATATTTTAGATGAAATTTTAAATCCTGAATTTGAAGAATTAAATAAAGCCGAGGATCCAATAAAGCTAGATTTAACTCAAGCAGAAATACTCGGAATTATTGAAGGGATTTTTCAAGTTTTTTCAAAAGAAAAGATTAGTTCAACTAAACTTTTTAAGTTTTGCTCTAATAATTTCAATTCAATTAGATCTAAATCAGATATTCAAACTATTGAATCGTACAAGGAATGTTATTATGGTAAACTTAATGTCATAGGTAATAAGACTGGTAAACATAAAATTCGTTATGAAAAAGAAAAAATCATTCAAAAGCTTGAAATGATAATTTCTCATATAAATACAAATTAGTAAGACTTACAGTAAGGTTACTAATTAGTTTCACATTGGTTTATTTGTCTAAAAGAAAGACAATGAATCTTGATTTAATTACAAAAAACGACTTAAATGACTTTAAACTTGAACTAGTCAATCTAATCACTGACATTCTAAGTAAAAGTCAACCTAAAAAAAAAGAAATTCTTTCCAACGAAGATGTAAAAGACCTATTAGGAATTTCTACAGGCACTCTGAGAAAATATAGAATTACAGGAAAAATTTCCTACACCAAAATTGATGGCATTTTGTATTATAAATACGAAGATGTTATAAAACTTATTGAGTCTAATAAATTTAACTCATTAGGTTAAAAAATATTGATTAGGCTCTGGTGAAGACCAACCTGATTGGACATGACCGAGGGATATACTGAGGTTGACTTTTAAGGGATGTCAAATAACCTTTGGCATCCTAAGAGAGTGTTCCGAAAAACTTAAAACCAACTTGATAATTCGGCAAGTTCGCCCAGTTATCTTGTATGGGCGAACTGTACCTAATTGAGAAATAATGATAGGAAAAATATACGAAGAGAACACTAAATCAATACCAAGTATGAAAGAAGCATATATAAAATGGCTAAATGAAGAAGATTGGATTTTTTTTACAACCCTTACAACTAGTTATGAATTGACACAAAAGTCTGCTAGGAGAGCAGCAGAGAGATTTCATAAATATTTAAAAAACATATCAGATGATCATTGCAAGATGTTCTTTGTTTCAGAAAAGTTTGAATTAAAAGATGGGTATCATCTTCATGCTTTAATTAATTTACCAGATAAATTTCATGAGTTTATTTATTTCAATAAAATCATATCATCTTGGCAATTAGCAGCTGGTACATTTAATAAAAAAATGGATGAAAATGGATTTTATCAAGATCAAAAACCATCGAGAATAGATCTTCAAAAATATGACAAGAAGAAAGGGGCCAAAGGTTATTGTGCCAAATATATTTTTAAAAAGAATTGCGATTACGATATATTAACATGATTAAAGATTTATCAATAAAGGAAAGAAAGGCTATAAAAAAGTATTTAGTTCATGGAGATTTAAAAAGAGTAGCTAAAAAACTCAATTTATCCAACTCAGCAATACATGGTTTTTTCAATGGAAAGTCAAATAATCCAGAAATTTTAGATGAGTTGCTTAAATTATTGAGGAAATATGCTAAAAACAGGGAAGATATTGGTACTATTTTGGGCAAAATAAATGCAGAATAAGTGAAGAAACAATACAGAGTTTACTCAAAAAATATTCAGAATTAGCAAATAAATACTTTAAAAAATATGTAGCCTACTATCTAAATACAGCCTTAAGACGCTTAAGTAATTCAGAAAGTACTTTGTCATCTAGTTCTAAATCAAAGTTGTCAGCTACATTACTATGAAACCTTATTGCATCTTTAATATATTTTTCTTGACGTTCATAATTAAAACGTTTCCAAGATTTATTGTTTTTTTTACTGTTATGAAATTTTAATAATAATTGAATATTATCTGGATGATGATTTCCCTGTTCTTTTTTATTTAGAAGGGCTTGTGCATGATCAAGTTCAAAGTCCAAGCTAAAAAAATCTTTAAAAGCTTTTTGAATATTTCTAAATTCATCTAACCTGTATAACTCAAAAATTTTTAAGTTGTCTTTAGCTTGACTTATAATTTCAGAACGTTTGATTGGCTCAATATCGTCATTTACATCTCTTTCTAAATTGATTTGTTGTTCTTGATCTGTTAGGTATTTAACTTTTCTTGGTCGTTCACTTTCGTCTATAATTACATTCTTGAACCCACCTGCTGAAAGTCTTGATGAAATTCTTGCAGCAATTTCTCTTAGTCCAGTTGTATCATTTTTCTGCCCCTTAGCTTCTTTTTCAGCTTTTTTATATAAATCTGGATACATTTCGCTTACTTTCTGAGCCCATTCAGAAACGGTAATAAAATCATTAAATGTTTTTAAAGCCTCTGCATATTTTTCATAAATTTTCATTTTAATAGTCCTGTCTTCAGTGCTTCTTGTTTAATAGTATCTAAATGCTTTATAAAGTCCTTACATAACCACATTAATTTTACAGGGTCTTTTATGTCACAGAAGTCAGTCAGTTTACCGCAAACCTGTCGGGAAGGTACAGGTGTCTCAGAGTTCTTGTGGTCAATAAATATTTTGTCGTAGGCCTGCCAGCGACTGTCAACTAAGTCACCATATTCTTCGTTTGTCTCGATCTCAATGTCTACCTGCTCCAATTGGCTGAGCATTCCTTTTCCGAGTTTACCTTGATTGAAAACTTCTCCGATAATTATCTCTGAAAGTGTTGGTTGTGAGGAGAACAGTCGGAACCCCAACTGTGTCGTCCAAGCACGAAAGACGAATAGTTCCGCTATTGTTTTCTTTTTATTGTCAACACCATCCAAAAAGTCCGAATAATGTCCACTGTAGTTCATTAGGTAGAAGTGTTGTCCAAGTTTGATTCTCTCATTTATGTTGTCTGCTGTCAAGGTGTCTTGCTTGCCGAAAAGTTTTCCTAAAAGTCCCATTTTCTATTTTTTAATGTGCGATAACGTTTTGGCTAAGCTGCGTTTTAATGCAGTTTAGGTTTTGTTGGCAGTAGTGTTTTTTATTATCTTCAAATTTTTAAGTTCAGTATTATCAATTACCAAATCTGCTTGTTCTTCGGGTTTATTCTCGTCAATATAGATTTTTGAAGCTTTATGGTATCTATTGTCATATTTCTCTTTGGTCGCTTTTAATCCGCCCAAAAGTTTAATATCTCTATTCATTCCACGAAGCAAAGCTGTTTTGAAATCTGTTTTTAAATAAATTTTCAAATCCCAATGATTTCTATATTTTGGCTTAAATAAATATGCCCCATCCGTTATAAGAACAGTTTCGTTGTCAATTTTGGTTGGTTTTAAATTCAAATACTCATCTGTTTCCAAATCATGAGTTGCTTTTGTAATATTTGGAATTTCAGATTGTGATGATTTTAGTACTTTCTCAACAAAGGCTACTTCATCATAGGAATCTTCATAATAACCTTTAGCGGAATCACGTCCTTGTTTATATCGGACTTCTTTATTAAAGTGAAAACCATCAATTGAAATCTGTTTCGCATTTATATTTTCAGAATTTAGATATTCTGTAAGTTTTCCCGCAAAAATAGTTTTCCCTGTTCCTTCAATTCCATTTATCGCAACTCTGATAGGTTTAGATTTTTTCGCCCTAATTGAGACTATGCTATTTTTAATCAGTTCTAAAGTTTCTGTTTCGTTCATCTGTTATATTACTGCCAACGAGGGAATATACGTATTACGTTTATTTCCTTTATAAATATACATGAAAACTTAAATAAACGTAAATAGCATTAAGTTATGGTCAAAATGTTTGACCTATGTTTGACCTCTGGATTTTTAGATTTGTAACCAACTGGAAATAAACAGATTACAAGTAGGGTTCGAAACCCTCCGGCTCCACTAATTATTGATTTATTAGTTGTTTTTTATTTACCTAACTTTAATATTCTAAATGCTCCTTGAATTACCAATACAAAAACGATTGTTCCTATAATTAAATCAGGCGTACTTGAATTTAGCCAATTTACCAAAAGTCCAGCTATTATAACTCCAAAATTGATAATTACATCATTAGAGGTGAAAATCATACTCGCTTTCAAATGAGCTTCTTCTTTATTATTTGACTTTTGTAAAATGTAAAGACAAATTCCGTTTGCAATAAGTGCGAAAACCGAAACGATAATCATTGTCGAAAAGTCAGGAAGTTTCTCGTCTACAATAAATCGCCTTAAAACTTCCGAAAATCCGATAACAGCAAGTATTATTTGAAAATATCCAGCAAGTTTTGCTATCCGCTTTTTTCTTGTTAAAGTTCCACCAACTGCAAACAAACTAATTCCGTATACAAAGCTGTCGGCAAGCATATCTAGACTGTCTGCAACTAATCCCATTGATTTTGAGATTATTCCAGTTGTCATTTCGATTAGAAAAAAGGCAAAGTTTATCAATAGAATTGTCCAGAGCAGTTTTTTCTGGTTTGAGTTTTCATTAAATTCAGTTTGGTAGGTTTTTTTAGTAGAGATTTTCTTACCACCTAAATTCAGTTCAATAATAGACTTTTCGATTTGGTCAATTTCTCCGTTATGAAAAACAGTCAATTTTCGGTTTGGTATATCAAAAGTCAAATTCGCAATATTTGAAATTCCATCCAGTTTCATACGGATTAGATTTTCCTCCGAAGGACAATCCATTTTAGTAATCTCAAATATTGATTTATTCATTTAGTTTCTTGGTTTTTTGATGTTAAACAAAAGGAGGTAATAAAATTGATGGTTTTACTTTTTTTAAAGATATAAGCAAAAAATCATTAGAGTTAAATAAGAACAATTAGTTAGTAAAAATGTGTGACCTATGGGTTTTTATATTTGTAATTCACTAGAAATAAAATTAATGTGGCAACGGCTCAATCCACTTTTAGTTCTTTAAATGAATCTCAAGACCAAGATATGCAAAATCAGTTAGCTTCTTTTGAAAAAGAATTCAACTCTTGGAAAGGTGATAGAGAACAGATAGACGATGTATGTGTAATGGGAGTTAGAATAACTTAATGTACAAATTGATTTAAATAAGCACATTTTATGTCATAAAATGTTTGACCTATGTTTGACCTCTGGATTTTTAGATTTGTAACTAATTGGAAATAAACAGGTTACAAGTAGGGTTCGAAACCCTCCGGCTCCACTATAGAATCTTACACTACAATTTTTTTTAATGGACACTAATTTTTGTATACCGTTTTATCAAGGTATTCACTTATTTGATCAAACGAAAATGAAATTGTACTACCATTATCTACACTTCTGCAAGCATTAGATAAATTCCAATCAGCAAAAAAACTGATACCATCATTTGAAATACTGATTTCTAGCTCATTCATGTCATATTTTAAATCTTCAGGCAGTATTCCAAAACAATCTGTTGATTCATTAAAATATTTTTCATAATCTTCTCTGATCAGTTTATTAATTTCTTTGATTAAATTTAGTTGTTTAGCATTAAAAATTTGGGAATTATTAACCATTAAATATTTGTCGTCAATTTTTAAGTAAAGTATTTGACTTTTTTCCAAATATCCTCTGTAATCCTCGACTTCAGTGGTTGTTACAATTCTTATATTTTCATACTCACAAGTTGTTACAGTTTTTTCATTATTGAGGTATCCTTCAATCAAATCATTATATTCTTCTTTTGAGTAATCTTTTTCAGTACACATTACTTGTTTTTCTTGACGACTAACTTCGAACTTCAATTTTTTTAAATTTTTAGAATTTTTCCAATATCCATAAAGAATACTTCCTTTAATAGATCCTTCAAAAATTCCAGTATTATCTCCTTTTTGATTAAATTCTTCAATTGTAAAAATTCCATCATAAATTTCTCCTGCTAATTGCAAAAATGTGTTGCTCGTCTTATATCTGTATCTTCCTCCAATTTTGTTGTCGGAGCTATTTAAATACATTTCAATTGCATATTTATCATCAATTAAGCCTAGATACTTTCCTTCAATTATGTTGTTTGAAAATATTCCTTCATTTTTTATAATGTACGACACTTTCCAAGGCTTATACTTAAAAACTCCTTTTTCTTTTTTTCTATAATTACCATATAAAAAATGCGTTCCTGGTTTAGCTGGAACTACTATACTATCTGTGGAATATCCACTAAACTCTATCACGTTTAATTTATTTTGTTGCCTTTTCGGTAATAAATATTGCGAAGAGTCATCAACCCAATAACTTATGTCAATATATTCTGGGTAATCTTTTTTGAATATTGGAATTTTAGTAAAACCCTTATCAGTATTCACAGTAAAAGTTCTAGTATTTGAGTCTATTGGTCCACTCTTGAGAAGATCTTCAATAAATCTTGAAGGTAAAGTAGCTCTTAGATGTATTTTATCAAGTGCTGTAGTAAGCGCTTCTTGAATTTGTAACAAAAAATAATTGGGGTTTTCATTTTTATCAATAGAAAGTATAGTTAATATTTCTTTAATAGCATCTTTGTCCTCTGAATTAATCTTAGAAGTCATAATTTGCAAATTTAAAATCGAGTCTATTGCTTTTTCATTATAATCTCCGCTTTTAACAATTTTTCTTAGAAGTTTAGTGTCAAAACTATAGAAGTAATTTTGGTCCAAAGATGTATTTTTTACATAAAAATTATTTGCTTGATAATTTGAAAGATATAGAACAAGATCATATTTAAGCTTATCTATTAAATACATGGTAGTATCTAATTTTAAATCAATTTTTTGTCTTTTTATTTTTTTTAAAAGCTTGGTGGTGTAACTGTTAGAGTCAAAAGTTTTAAAATCAAATTCAGAAATTGTATATGGTCTGATTATTAAGCTGGAAATTAATTTATCAAAATTTAGATTATTATCAGAAACTAATGCTGTGCTTAATTGTTCTGAAAATTCAATTAGTTGATCTTCCAAGATATAAAAATCAGTTTGGTCGCATGTATTTCTAAGTCCGTTTGTTAGTTTATTAAGGTCTTTTTGATTTTTTCTAAGAGCTTTGTTAAAGGATTCAAGTTTTTTTGGGTTTTGACTAATTTCCCAAATGTTTTGTAACTGAGAAAAAAGAGTAGACTGTTCTAATAAAATAAAATATTCATTCCAAATTTTATGGCAATCACTTAATTGTTCATCACTTAATAAATTAACCTCTTTATTATAATTACTTACAATAAAATTATTCAAGTTTGCACAACTATGAAATATACTATCACTAACAATTTTTAGGTATTGTATGTAACGAAAAGACTCTGTGCCCATCCCTTTCATAGCCTGTAAACTGTATTCAGTTTGGATATCAGACATAAGCTTGTAATTATAATTTAAGCGATTATTAATTTCCTCGTTGAGTTTTAAATCTAGTTCAACAAAATCATTAGGATTGGAATTACAACCTAGTAAGCTAAAAAATATTACAAAAGCTACACTAAAAATTACTTTATTCATCTCAATTTTACTTGAACAATAAAATTATATAAAATATCAAATCATTTCACTTAAATGTTTGACCTATGTTTGACCTCCGGATTTTTCGTTTTGTAACTAGCTGGTAATAAATAGGTTACAAGTAGGGTTCGAAACCCTCCGGCTCCACTTAGTGATTTACTTAAGAAAAACGACTAAATTAAACTTTGTAGTGCGTATCCCGAAGGGTATGCACTATACAAAATGTTGTAGCCAGTTTCTTTTCATTAAAAGTGTATTCTTATTAATTTCAAACTTGATTCCTTTTTTTAATTTGTATAGAACTGTTAACCCAATAATAAAAACAACTGTAATAATTCTAAAAATATTCGCATAAGTTCCCCCAAACGCATTATCGGAAACAGAGAACATCATCCAAAATAAATTCATAAAGAGATGTAAAAAAATGGAAACCCATAGGTTGTAATTCCACTCTACGTATACCCAAGCAAATAAAATCGCTCCTAAAAACGTAGTTAAGAAAATCCCGACTAACGTTGTAAAATCTTGACTTTGATATAAGTGACCTAAGGCAAATACTAATGCACCAAATACAATTGACAGAATAAATCCAATATTCGTAAATCTATATATTTGTCCAAATAAAATTCCTCTAAAAAATAATTCTTCTACAAATGCTGCAATTAAAGCACCCATTAGAATTCTTGTAAAGGTTAATTCTGTATTAAAGTCAAAAAGAACAGCATAACCTATAAGCATTGGAAATGAACATATTAAAGCAAATAAAAATCCTTTTCCTATTGATCCATTTAGTCCCAATACATCAGGGAAGTTTTTGAATTTATGAATTATTCCAACCCCTGTGAATAGAGGAATTCCGATAATCAGATATGTTATAAAATGACAAACTCCAATATTACTTATAAATTCATTTAACAATTTACGTATGTCAGAAAAGAACATCTGTTGGAGTGCATAATAGACTCCAAAGAACATAATCGTTATCAATACTACTTTTATTGTTTTATTCATTTAGTTTTTTTTCAAAAATTGGCTACAACGAGGGAATAAACGTAATACGTTTATTTCTTCACTTTTAAGTATGTTTTAAATTTATAAACAAAACGAATAAGTCCTTTCAAATCAGAGTGAAAAGAGTTCGAAATCTGTCCCTTTGGGTCCACTATTTAATATGTTGTTAATAATTAAATTAGCAAGGGGGGTTTAATTCTTTACATATCTCATTCCCTCAATCCCTCTATTAAGTTTTACTTCAATTTTTACAAGTTTATTATTTTCATTAATAAGTTTTACTATTTCAAAATTATTAACTAAAATTCTTATTTCATCTTTAGAAGCTAATTGCGATTCTTGAATAAGTTCACTAGTATTTTTATTTTCTTTTTTAAGTTTGATTGCTAAGTTTGATTTGTTTATAAGCTCAGCTGAATAGTTTTTTTTATTTTCTTCACCAAGAATAAATGTTTCGTTTGGTGGAATTGATAATTCTGATTTTAGAGTTGTACAAGAGAACGCTAAAACAAAAGTTACAAAAATCAATCTCTTCATTTCATAAGTTTTAAACCATTAAAGTAAAAAAAAGTTAAGAAAGCAAAGGGAGGTTAGAGATATAGCTGGAAATATTAAACTTAATTTTCACCTGAAAAAACATAATGATTATTTAAATTGTCATAGTAGACTAATGATAAATATAAACCAGTTGCAGTTCCTCCAATTTCTAATTCCAAGTTTGTATATGAATCACCATAATGGAAGTAAGTAACAGAACCAAAATATCTTTGTTTTTCAATTTCTATTTCATTGATATTAAAATAATCGCCTTCTATAGAAATTCTTTTATTGGATATTTCAGAAATTATAATATTGGAGTTCATGTATTTGATAGAGTCATTAATTGATATTTGTCCAATATAAGTTCCAGCAACCTTGTCAGAGTATTTATTACAACTTGCCAAGATCAACGTAGAAAATACAAATACTATAAGTTTGTTCATTTTATGAGTTTTAAAATATTTTAATAAAAATTAATCATATATTATTATGTAATTGTTAATCCAATTTTATAAATTATTTAATTGACAGCATAAGATATTTGAATATTACCCAAACAAGGGTGAGTTATTGCTATTTGTTCTTCTATATTTCCATGGTCTAAATTGCAAAAAGGTATCTCCCATTTAGTAGAATCACTGCCATATATGGAGCTATAAGAATGAACACTTATAGTTGATGGAATTAAACATTGTAGAGCAAGTAACAGAATTAATGTTTTATAGGTCTTCATTTCTAAGCTTTATTTGCCTTCTAAACTAAATTCTAAAATGTCACCTGGTTGGCATTCCAAAACTTTACATATTGACTCAAGTGTGGTAAATCTAATTGCTTTTGCCTTACCCTTTTTTAAAATAGATAAATTAGCCATGGTTATTCCTACTTTTTGGGAAAGTTCAGTAAGGCTCATTTTTCTTTTAGCTAAGACAATATCTAAATTCACAATAATCATAGGTTAAATGGTTAAATCATTAAGTTTTTTCATTTTCGCTCCCTGAGAAAATATATGACTTAATACCCATAGGATCAAAGCAAAAATCGGTAGGCTTAATGAAATATTATCTGCCTGAAAATTTAAGTTTGAGGACAAACTATCGTTAAAACTACTATCAATGGTAATTAAAAACTCAGAAAAAATACCAACTAAAAAAATGGATAATAGTAAATATGAAATCCACTTTAAAAATTTGATTGTTTCAATTTCAAAGTATTTACCATTGTATACCAAATTCATGAATTTTGAAAAAAAATGAGTAATTAATATAACTGGAGTGATAGCTAATGCAGTAATTATTAGTAGCCATAATTTCGATAAAAATGAAACTTCATTAAAGTTTTTATAGTTATTATCACCAAATTTTATGTCACCCTCCAAATTGCCTCCGAACAAAAGATAAATAATAACAAATAATATAATTATAGATACCCCAACAGTGAACCAAAAAGATACTTTTGATAAGGTGTTTAGTAGTTTTATACTTCTAGGAATATGATTGTTTTTCATCTTAAATATTAATTTTAGTAAAGATAATAAAATTATTGATAAACAATAAATATTTATTATAAAACAATAAATTACATAATGAATTTACTCTTAAAAATAGGGTTATATAAGCACATTTAGCGACTTAAAATGTTTGACCTATGTTTGACCTCCGGATTTTCGATTTTGTAACTAATTGGAAATAAATAGGTTACAAGCAGGGTTCGAAACCCTCCGGCTCCACCTTGTGGGACAGTTTCAATTTTTTCGAAAACTGTCCCTTATTTTTTTCTTCTAAGTTCTTGTCTGTCTGTAAGATATATCTAAGTGCATCGTTGATTCTAGGTGTTCGACATTTTTTTCCATCAAATTGTAGTTTTTCTGGAAAAATCGAACTTATAATTTCCTGTTTTTGAGCCACAGTTGATTTATCATGTGGGCAATATTTTCTTCATGTTTAACCATGACAGTTAGTGGTTATAAAGAGTTTGTTTTTGCACGATTCCTCAGCAAGAGCGATTCGTATCACCTCTGCATAGCCCAGTGCAATTCGGAATGAATTTTCGAGTGGTAAATCTAGTACAAAACTGATAAAACTCCGGATACAACCGGCATGAGTAATGATAACTACATTTTTATACTCGGTTGTTTGTAGTTCCTCCATAAATGAAACAATACGTTGATGCAATTCTGCATAGGATTCAGCACCTCCTGCTTTTTCATTTACAAAATCCTGCATCCATACTGAAAGTGATGTTGGTTCGATTTTATCCCATGATTTATTTTCCCATTCACCAAAATTCAATTCCATCAATCTGTCATCAAACACAGGATCATTGCTTAGTTTTGCCGCCAGTTTTGAGCATCGTTGCAATGGGCTTGAATATACTTTATCGAATTGTTTGGGCAATTTTTTTAGAATGGCTATAAACTCCTTTTCAAACAAATGCTCCTCAGGAGGTAAATCAGTTTGCCCGTAGCAAATGCCTTTTTCTATTGCTGGATTTGTATGTCTGATTAAATGAACTTCCATACACCAAGACAATAGATTAAGGTTACCACTTCATTAATTTGTTGGGCAGCGCCCAGGCAATCGCCCGTGTAGCCATCAATCCACTTTTGAAAATAAGCAGCCAGATAAACCTTCATGCCATAAACCGGAACAAACACTGCCACTATCCACCAGTTATTGAATAAAACAAGGGCTGGCAGCACCCAAACACTTCCTATTAATAGGTTTTTAAAGGTAAGCTCCTTGGCTATGGGTTTGATTTTACTGCTGGCATCTTCGCGTGAATAACTGTGCGTGTAAACAATCGTTAATGAACTCCAACGACTTAGCACATGTGCCAGAACCAAGCTTTTAAGTGCAAACCATTGATTTAATTCAAGCAAGGAAATAAGTACAGCCATTTTTAAAGCAAATAATAAAATAAATCCAACCACAGAATAAGTGCCTACACGACTGTCTTTCATGATTTCAAGAATTTGGGATTTGGTCCAGCCACCGCCGAAACCATCGCACACATCTCCAAAGCCATCTTCATGAAAAGCGCCTGTCATCAATACAGAAACTGCCAGAGCCAATATTACGCACACTGAAATAGGAAGGATGAAAAGACTGCCGTATATTACAAGTGCCATAGCCAAACCTATCAGCCAACCAATCAACGGAAAATATCGCGTTGCCTTATTGAGATAATCTTCCGAATGGTCCACCCAAACCGGGCATGGAATGCGAGTATAGAACATCAATGCGGTAAAAAATATGCGTAATTCTTTTTTCATTTTTTATTTGTTACACCTGCATTTTCAAAACTTGCCATTTCATTCATAAACCTTACGGCACTTTCAATAATGGGGTATGCCAAGGCGCAACCCGTTCCTTCTCCTAGTCGCAGACCTAAATTTAAAACTGGCTTCTCCCCTAAATAATTAAGTAATAAAGCATGGCCTTTTTCATCGCTCAAATGGCAAGACAAGGCATTGTTTTTTATGGCAGGGTTGATGTTGAATGCACACAGATACGCACAACCTGCAATAAATCCATCTATGAGCAGCAACATGTTTTTATCATATGCGGCAAGCATTGCTCCGCACATTTGGGCAATTTCAAATCCTCCGAAATACTGCAATGCTTCTATAGCATTTGTAGGTTGATCATGCTTTTTTTGAACTTCTAGAAGTGTATTTATTTTAAAAGATAGTTGTTTATCATTTAAACCCGCTCCTTTTCCAGCACATTGTTCTAAAGGAATGCCGCTGATTGAACTCATTAATAAACTAGCCGAAGAAGTATTGCCAATGCCCATTTCGCCAAAGCCTACCACATTACAACCTTCTTTATGTAGTTCCTTCACTATTATTTCTGCTTTTTCAAAGCAGTTTATTAAATGTGCTTCAGTCATGGCAGGTTTCTCCAGCATATTAGCAGTGCCCTTTGCAATTTTAGCATCTACAAGTACTTCGTTAGGATCAAATTCATAATTAACTCCTGCGTCAATTACTTTAAGGTTTATGCCATGCTGTTTGCAAAAAACATTAATAGCTGCACCACCGTTTAAGAAGTTTAGCACCATCTGAGAGGTTACTTCTTGCGGGTAGGCACTCACTCCGCATTTGGCAATGCCGTGGTCGGCTGCAAAAACAAGCATGGTTGGATTTTTCAGTTCCGGCTTTTCACTTTGTTGAACAAGACAAATTTTGGCTGCTATTTCTTCCAGCATCGCCAATGATCCTATGGGCTTTGTTTTGTGGTCAATTATATGTTGAATACGTTCGATCATATTTTAATTTACAGGCAGTAAATCGCAAAACCAAAAACTGCTTTTTGTTCCATTATTGTTATATTCCCTTAAAATCGTTTCACCCTTTGTGAAGGCCACTTCTTTTTTATAGTAGGGAGCATAAAAGCAAAACGTATGAAACTCCCCGTTTTCTCCACAAGGGTCAATACCTAAAGGCAAATCATTAATGAAATCCTCGTCAATTACTTTACCTGCAAATGATTTATCAAGCAAAGTCGCATTTACACACACTACCACTGCTTTGAAACCTGAATCAATAAATTCATGCATTAACTCTTTTGTATTTCTTTTCCAAAGCGGAAAAGCACATTGAATTGCGAAGGCTTGCAATTGTTGCTCTCGATACTTCTTTAAATCTTCCAGAAAAATATCACCAAAGCCTGAATGGGTAAAACCTTTATTTTTTAAATCCTGCACCTTTGAGCGCATAAGGTTTTCGTAGGTCTGATTATCCGTTTGTTCGGGCAGCAGCAGTTGTTCGTTTATTATACCAATGGCTTTTAACTGCTTATTCAAAAGTTCAGTGCGCAAGCCGTGCATACTTACCCGATTGTGATGTGCATTGATCGATGTGAGCAAACACTCTATGCTAAAGCGTTCATCCTGCAACAAATAATGCAGGGCCAAGGCTGAATCTTTCCCAGTACTCCAATTGAAATATGTTTTATACTGAGGCATTTCTTAATTTTAATACAGGAAATTGTTTTTGTGCCATTGCAAATACTCCAAACAATACGCCTGAGTAAAATAAATCTCCGAAAAATGTTCCTTTCAAAAACGGAATACCTGCGGCATAGCAAGTCATTAAGCCTTCAAATGTTTTCGGATACATCGTTCCGTCCGCCCACACGCCAAAATTTGAAACCAAAAAGAAAATTGCGGTAGACGTTAATGCTCCTGCAAATACTCTTTGTGGATTAGTTTTCTGCAAAATGAAAATTCCTGCAAGCGTGATGAAAAGGTAACTGCCGTATTGCCAATAGAACCCTTTATAAAACCAGGTAAATTCAGGGTAATATTGTGCATAGATTAGATTATTAATAAACAAATCGCTTAACCAGGTGGTAGCTGTAGGAATTAAGAACGCTTGCCACTTTTTTGCGAAATAAGCCGCACCAAATAATCCGATAGCACCAAGTGGTGAAAAATTGGGCATGTGGGGAGTGATGCGACTGAAAGCTGCTAAAACAATAAGCAGCGTCAATACACTAAAACGAAGGTTGATGGATTGTTTCATATTGATTAATTTTTGAAATAAAAGTCACCGGGAATTATTCCGGCTAAATACGTTTTTACTAAAGTTCCATTGGCTTGATACACATAAATTTTCCCACGCTGAACATAGTCAATGGCATCAGCCACTAAAATTTCTTTGGTTTGGGGATGAATACCAAGCCCATAAAAATTTCTTCCATCTGTGGGTATCAAAGTTGTTGAAGGAAGCGCATTAGCATTTATCGGCATTTGAACCACGCCTTCATTCAAAAAATACAATGTGTCGTTGGTGCCGTTTATATCCAATCTTCTGGGTAAATCATTTGCGAGGTTAAACGTAAAAGAAATCTCAACCGTATTTTCAATGGGATTGATGCGATGGAGTGTTGCATTGATGTTATTGCTGTTACTGCCACTGCACAGTACCCAAAGTTTGCCGTTCCGGTCTTCTATAATAGAGTTAGCCCCTGCACCAATTTCTATGCTGTCTGTAAGTTGATCGTTCATGGTATTGATAATGTACAATTGATTTCGTTCTCTGTTGGTTACAAAGGCTTTGCCATAAGCCAACACTAATTCTTCTGTCCAGCCAGCACAGGCAATTTCGCCTGTACGTTGGTTGCTGCTTAGGTCAACAATCGAAATGGCATCATCATATAAGTCGGTAACATAGGCTTTGCTATTGCTTACAGGTAAAAAATATCGTGGCGAGTTGAATCCGGTGATGGTTGCAACTGATACAAAAGTATTTGCATTGACCACCTCAATTTTGTTGGAATTATTTACCACAATATAAGCCAAGCCATTAAAAAAATACATGGATTGGCACACGTCACCCAAAGGTCTATTATTGGTAGGTTCAAATAAATCAGGTACAGCATCCGCCAATCCTTCTTCATAGAAACTCACCGCGGCATTGCCAAATTGAAAGTTGCCTTCGTTGGTTATATATACACCATCTTCACTGCCCGTAAGAATCGGATTTTCAGGTAAAGGTGGTATATCTTTTCTACATGCTTGTAGAAAAATGATAACCAAGAATAAACTCCATATTCGCTTTCTAATCATTTTGTATGAGTAATCTTTGAGTAATATTTCCCTGTGTAGTTTGAATGTTTAAATAATACATACCTGGCTGATAACCGCTTAAATCTAGCGAAAGTTGACTATTTTGTTTTTCTTCAGAAGAAATTGTAGAGATTTGCCCTAACGCGTTGATTAAATTAATTTCCTGTATAAGTGTATTTTCGAAAAATTGAATAGTTACAAAAGTATGCGCAGGGTTAGGAAACACTTGAACATTTTTTGAGAAAATGTGTGTTTCCACACTCACTGTACTTTGTTCGATCACACCTACAGCATCCAAATCAAAACCGCTTGAAGCAAAGGGAGTATTCCACGGGTCGTTTATTTTGTTACCCAACTGATCGAATGTGGCAAACGAATCTTGAATACAGCCAACTACATCAATCACTTTTACATGTGTAATTGCATTCACATTCAAACCCGCTTGATTTGCAAGTTCATCTAAGTCAAAAGGAGTCCCATATTGTGCCCGATATTTTCCCGCAAGGTTATTTATTTTAGTGGCATCTATATTACCAAAACCTCCCACTTGCACAATGTCTTGTGTAAGCGAAGTGGCAGGAAAACGGAAAAAATTGATTCCATCAGAGCTGACCTCTACAAAAGCTAATTCCAAAAAATCGTCACTGAAACTGTTTTCAAAAACAGCAAAATCCCAGCCCAGTCCATTGTCTATGGGTTCATCAAAAGTGAGGATACCATAGCCTCCATCTCCCAAACTTACTACGCCACTGCTACCGCCAGCCATTCCAATAGCCATAGAGCTGTCTCCTACCGAAGCAAAACCTAAAGAAGTATTTGAAATATCTTGATAACCTCTTACAACGGTGCAACCACTTGCCCATGATGTAATAATAGAACTGTCTTTAAAAATAGCCGTAGAGCTGGGCTGTCCTGCGGGCGGGGCAAATTGAGCATAGGAGCACTTGGCACCTATGCTTATTAATGTGATTAGAATAAATGATTTCATTTTTTCAAAAATCTTGAATGGTTGATATTAGAGACTCTAGAAATTATCAAATTATTTTCCCAAGTGGCGTCCTGAAAATCTACTACTAAAATAGAAGAATCTGTTCCCCTGCCTGTCCAGTATTGAGCATCTGATAAGGTAAACTGTGCTTTAATCGTGGTGCTGCACAGTAAAATGAATAAGGCAAACATTAATTGTTGAAATTGTTTTTTCATTATTTTTTGATTTAGTTGTTAAAAAATAAATTGTTGGGTTTATTAAATTGAAAAGAAATTCCTCCTAGAAAATTGATGCCCGGCATGGGGCGGTTACTCATAATCTGATATTCTTCATTCCAGATATTGTTGATTTCAAAAAATATTCTTCCTGGATAAGATTTGAACTGAACACGGTAAGATGCCTGTATAGCACCTAAATCAAAGGGCTTTAAATATTGAGTATTGTCTGTTGAAGTGTATCTATAACCGGTATAATTATGGCGATAGCTGATTATAAAGGTTTGATAGGTAACAGCCACTTTTGCTACTCCACTGTACATTGGAGTGTAAATCAATTGCCTACCAATTGAAGCATCATTTTGTGTTTTGGCTTGTTGATTTTCAGACAACACATAATTCGTTAACAGCGTTAAGGCAACACGAAATTTTTTATGGTTGTAAGCAAATGTGTTGTTGGTTTCCATGCCTCTGCTCCAAACTTGCATTAAGTTTTGTGGGCTCCAAAAACTTACGCCTGGCAACCAGATAATCCAATTGTTAATGTTTCGATTAAATAAAGTAAGATTAGAATTGAATGAAGTACTCTTTTGTTGAAACTGAATCTGGAGTCCTCCTTCTTGTGCGTATCCTGATTCAGGCAAGAGATTAGGATTGCCACCGGGTGTCCAATACAAATCGTTCATCGTAGGTATGCGATATACTTTAGATACAGAAGCTCTGGCAGTAAGCCATTTAAATATTTTATAATTATTTCCTAAAGAAAAAGTAAAGGGTACAAACTCATTGTCCATCGACTCTGCTCTGCCTGTTATTCGAGTTTGAAATTTTTTATTCTTAGTTTGAAATTGATAGGCGGCAAACAATGCGATTCTGCTTTGTGTGGGATTTTGTTCAAAACTCTCATTTCTGGCGGTGGCAAGAGTGTGGTGCAAACCTATATTAATCTGATGTAAAGGATGTAAAGTGATTTTAGTTTCTGCTTCAGAGACAAGTTGCTGAGTTCTGCTTGTTGTATGGATTTCTGAAAGTGCATCAGCAAAAACTAATTTCTCATTTAGCCAGGCGGTACGAACATAAGTGGCAAACTTTCCTCTTTGATATGTCCACTCTGCATGCAATCGCAAGGCATTATCTTCTTGCGAGGCAAGGCTTTGTTGTTGTAGCATTGTAGGAGGTAAATTGCGGTTGGTGGTTTGCAACCAGGCATTCAAACTGAGTGCGCTATATTTGCCAATTAGCCATTTATTTTCGTTAATGATGGCCCTGTTGCTAAGATTGGCATGGGTTTGTCTTTTTTCAGTTTCAATGGTGCTGTATATATTGGTGAATGGAAAATTATTTTGGGCTGTGGCATTTAAAAATTGAATTGATGAAACCCATTTTTTTTGGCTGACTTCCAAAAATAAATTTTGACGATAATCAGCAAAACATCCGAACGAAGCATCTCCTTTAATGGTGAGGCCTTGATTGAATCTGGGCTTATTGGCAAAGTGAATCACTCCAGCAACAGCTCCACTTCCAAACAATGCACTGCCTGCTCCGTGTTGAATATATAATTCGTCTGCAGCAGCTACAGGGACTAAAGACAAATCTAATTGCCCATTCATGGGGCTTGAAAGTGAAATGCCGTTCCACAAAACGGCTGTATGATTCGCACTGCCTCCTCTAAAAGCAGTGGTTGCCAGAGAACCTAAGCCATAAGATTTGATAAAGATCGGACTTTCATCTGCCAATATTTCAGCAACATTTCTGTGCAGATAGTTTTGTTTTTGAATAGAATCGAAAGTAGTGGTTTGTAAGCCTGTTTGGTGATGTGTAAAACGGAATGCCTCAACCTTTACCTCTTTCAGCAATATTATAGAATCAGGCTCTACAGCTTGCGTCCACACCAACTGAACTTTCAGGACGAGAACTGCCCATAAGATGTAATTAAAAATTGACTTCATTCTTTTCCATTAAGTTCATTACTTATTTTGTAATGCTTCGGAAAGAATAGAAAAGACAGAATAAGCCCACAGAATAGGGGAAACTTATTTAACTCGACTAAAAGCTTCAATCCACGAAAGCATTGTCAATTCGGAATAGGCAGGTCTCCTGACTTGTAACGGTGTTTGCCGTCCTTCCCGCTTTTGGCAGTGGACATTATTTGCAAAACCTTTGTTGCGTTACTTACAGTTGCGGGACAGTTTGCGATTTTCACACAATTCCCTTTCAATCTACAATTAAGTAAAACCTTTCCGGTTGATAAAATAAAGTAAAGAACTTTTCGGTTGTAAATTTATGTTTTTTTTTAGTTTTCTCAGTATTTTTTTTGGGTGCTGAACAATGTTGGGATAAACGTAATACGTTTATTTTTTCTCTGTTAAGCATGATTTAAATTTATAAATAAAACCAATAAGTCTTTTCAAATCTTATTGAAAAGTGTTATAAATCTGTCCCTTTGGCTCCACTATTTAATGTGATGTTGATAATTAAATCATCAAAATGAATTTAAACAAATTGAAATTAAATTACGTCACTAAATCGCTACTGGCTTACATAATAAATGTTGAAAGTGAACTTTTCTACTATATTGCATATAAATAGTTAATAATTGCCTGCTTCTTCTGCTGTTGCAATGTCAGCCAGTTCTTTTGTTGTAAGATCTCTAGAATTTACCCAAAATGCAATTATTTTATCATTTTTATTAAAATAAGCTTGGATCAGCTCATTGGTCCTTATAGTTGTGTCAGGTAAAATAGTGGTATTATCAAAAACACTTAATACCATACATCCATTATCGTCATTAACATTTTTAATTGATGTTCCCCAAATAGGTTTCCAAGTGGTATTGGCATTTTTAAACCATTCTTTTAAAATAGCTATATGTTCGTCACTTCCATTTATACTTTCGCCATTTGGACCGCTTATTTGTATAGAATCGGAGTTCATTTCACGAATTTTCTCATAATTTCTTTCATTGTGAAACTTGATGTATTCGTTTAGAAGATCGACACTCTTTTGATTGCCAATCATTAATCCACCACTAGCATTATAATCCCATATATTTGAGAAACCTGCAGTGGTTACGGGGGTTTTTTCTTCTACGTTATTATTTGAAATTTCTTGTTGTGTACAATTAGATAAAATTAAAATTATTAAAATTGATGTGATAGTTTTTTTCATATTAAATACTGGTTTTTTATAAAAATAATAAATTTATTAGTAAACAATAAAAAATTGTTATTTGACAATAAACTTTTGATTTAATTAATTTTTTTCGGATCGAAAATTAAATATACTTAACTCCGTAAAATGTTTGACTTATGTTTGACTTCCGGATTTTTCAGTTTGTAACTATCTGAATATAAATAGGTTACAATTAGGGTTAGAAACCCTCCGGCTCCACCTAAGATACATAACACGGATAAAAATTGGAAAATTTCATGTTGGCAATCCTTTAATCTTGTTTTGTACTCATTTAATAATGAATTGTTTTGAAACAATGTGCTGAGAAGATTGAAATCGAAGGTAGTAAATTCCTCCATTCATTTCTTTCAGTTCTATAAAATTTCCAACAGGTTTACCCTGTTCCATTATTTTTTGACCAATTGTGTTAAAGATAGTTATTTTATCTATCTCGATATCCGTATTAAATTTCATAATGTGAGTAGCTGGATTAGGATACAGATGTATTTCTGGTGCTGAAGAAATTCTATTTTCTACTTTACTAAGGTTGTAAAATGATCTGGCAAAGTCATAGTTATCCACTTGAAGTTCATAGAAATAATCATTATTTGATAGCGGGGTAGATGCCAGTATGATTCCACTAATTACATCAACCATTTTTAAATAGGTTCCTACTTCGTTTTGCACGTAAATGATATACGTTTGAGTTGATTGATCGAAGCATAACCCCCCAATGGCATATCCAGGTAAATAACCGCTGATAACTGGATTTTGAGTATTTACTGAAACTATGGATCCTGTGTTAATATCAATTTCTGCTAATTTTAAATGAGTATAATAGCTAAAGAATGAAGGACTAAAATTGGACGAATCTACGTCTTGCACAAGCCCATAAAGTGTATTGTTATTCACGTTGAATTCTAAAGCAGAGAATCGATATCCACTTTGAAATAGAGTAGGGGAAGATAAAATACTCCCATCCAACACATTTATACTGTACAATTTGGTTTGATTTCCGCTGACACCCATGAATAAAAATCTTCCTGTATTGGAGTCAAATGTAGAGTTTCCAATCGCCACTGCATTAACACCAGGTAAAGTAGTGATTGAAGTGGCTTGTCCAGTTTGAGTATCAATTTCACCAAAGTGTTCCATAGATCCATCCCACCATAATCCATACAGTTTATCGTGTTGTAGATCATATTCAATTTCAATGGGTTGAACACCCGTTAAGTTAAAATCATTAGAAGTACTATCGTCAATGTCCATTACATAAAGTCTATTACTATTATTGGAATTAAATCCCCAGCAGAAATAGCGTTTGTTTTGTTGATCGTATGCAGTTGCTCCTGCAGCTACAGCTACTAGGGAATTAGTACTAACTTTAAAAGTTGTATTTCCATTAGATGGATTAATGTTGACTACATCAAATGGGATTGACATATTTCCGTTTACTGTTTTTTTAAGTCCGTAGAGTGTTTGCCCTATTAGTATTTGCGAAGAAAAAGAAATAAAAACGAAAACGATTATTGTAGATGTTTTCATATTTTAATTTTAAAATTTAATCCGAATTTCCAATTTTTTTTAAATGTAGATTTAATCCAGTACAATGCAAAATGTTTGACCTATGTTTGACCTCCAGATTTTCAGATTTGTAACTATCTGGAAATAAACTGGTTAAAAGCAGGGTTCGAATCCACCTGTGGATCATGAAATAAACCCTCCGGCTCCACTATTATTTCTTAATTATTTTCGAATAAATTTTTTATTCAAGGGATCATATTCTAATTCAATATCATTTAGATTTAAAAATATTGTTGACCAATCTTCATTGTCTATTTCAACTTGACTTTCAAGCCAATATTCTCTAGAATATGGTGCAAACTCTAAAGTGGCTATCAATTTATTTCCTTTTTGAGGAAATAAGTATGTAATGTTAAAAAAATCACCTATTACATCATTAATTGTTTCAACAGTTTTGTTTGCTTCTTTAAACTTTGGTAAATATTTTTCTATAATATAATCAACTGTATCTGATATTAAATCTCTAGCTATTAATTTTGGTATCATGTTTTCATTTATTACATTTTGTATGCTATCCATAGATTTTGATATGTTATAAAAACTAGTTTTGTGATCAAAGTCTTGACCATCATATTCAGCAATTGTTATTCCTAAGGTTGCAGAACTATCTAAATTTTGGAATACTTTTACTTGACTTATTATATGCTTTTTATTTACTAAATATAACCCTTTGAAAAAAGCATCTTCTGCCACTTGTTCATATTCGCTAAAAAGCTCAAAATATCCGTTATCTACATCTATAATTGAATCCCAAGGTTTTAATTCATCAGGTAAATAATCAACACCTATGAGATTATGTTTCAGTTCTAGTGCTTCAAGAATATTGACGGGGTAAATAGAAGTCTTATTATTTAAATTAGGTTCTTCTTCCAAATTATTTGTGGAATCATTTTCCTTTAGAATGGAATCTTCAAAGTTTGCATTGGTACTGTCTACAGCTATAAGATTAAACGATTCAATAACTGATTTTTCATTGAGTTGTTCATTATTCTGACAAGAAAAAAGAATTGAAATTGGAATAAGTATGAATATTCTTTTCATAAGTAAGCAATAAATATAAAAAAACTAACCAGCAGCACCATTTTATCGAAATTCAAAATCACCATTTTCTTTTTTTGTAAAAATGAAATAATAACAACTTAAAAAGGGTAATTTTATTTCCGCCCCTTGATAAGTTGATCTTAATGAAATATAATTTGAAATAAATCCATCATCAAGTATGACCATATATAATTCTTCCTCGTTTTTATATTTATCTAAAATTGATTTTCCATGAGTTTTTTTAATTTGGAAACAAACAAAATCATTTGATTTTAGTAATCCTTCTTTCAACGCTTGGTTAATTATGGATTTTAATTGAATATTAATTTCACTTGACAATTTTAAAACTTCATTATTGGGAATTATTATAGCGGTTGCCATAACAGATTCATGAGAGTAAATAGAGTCTTTTTGTGAATTATTCGTTTGTACAATCAAAGAAGAAACTTCATTTGAGGATTTTTGCACTTCCAAATTGCAACTAACTTAAGTAAATAGTAAGCAAAATAAGATTATAAGGTTTGATTTTTCAATCATTAATCAAATTTATAAATCAATAGGCAAATAGATGTATATAGGTATATTTTATGTTATTAAATGTTTGACCTATGTTTGACCTCGGGATTTTTATTACCCTAATGGTTCAATACTTACAAACTAAATACGAAATGTAGTATTTAAGAATTATTTTGAAATTATAAACTTTCTTTTAATATTATCTCCAGCACTAAACAAATAAATACCATGAGATAAATTTTCAGTATTAAGTCTTGTTAAGTTTGAACTTATCAGACCAGTTAGAACAATCTTACCACTGTTGTCTATAATAGCATATTTAGTCCCAATATATTTCGAGTCCGACTTTATATTTAAAATATTGTTTGCAGGGTTTGGATAAATATCCATATCAATACTTTCAATTTCATTAGTTGAAACTGTACTAGTGATTTCTAAATCATCAAAATGAATTTGAAACATGTCAGAGACTCCATGATGTCTTAGAGCAATATATCCTTCATTATGAGTGTATCCAGATATTGCAAAGGATCTTTGTGCCCAACTCGTACCACATGCATCTCCTCCTGATGCAATGGTCTCATTAAAAAAATAGGTCGAATTTTCAAGAGATGAAATGTTATAATCATTACCAAAATATATAGTGTAATTTTCCTGACACCAGGCAGGATCAACTCCTCTTACTTTCCATGCCAAATTTGCGTCAGTAATTCCAGTCATATCAATTGGCCCAAAGACTACCCAACAGTCTGGACTTAATGCTCCTTGGTTTAGAGTCCAAGAATCTGAACCGGCAAAAGTGTTTCCAGTGTTGTCTGATGTATAATACCAATAATTTCCAGGATTTCCATTATTCGTATGCCATGGTGGACCAAAAGGCCAACATGAAGCTGTTTCAAAATCATTAAAATAAGGAATTGCATCTGGGCAGTCAGCAGATGTAGTCCATAAATCAGGACCATTATTTCCATTATCATACCAACTTCCAGTATCACTTGCGCATATTGATCTTATTGTGAAATAATAGTCTGTAGCAATTGAAAGTCCTGTAATTGAAGAAGGAAAGGATGTAAAAGTGAAAGTTTGAACTCCTGCAGGAGCAGGTGTTCCCGGAGTAAAGGTACTTCCTTCATTATATTGAATTTCATAAGAAATTATGGATGGGTCGTTGGTTCCATTAAAATCTGCTGATGTACTGGTCATCATCCAAGAAGTTATTGTTGGATTAGGACATTGACTAAAATAAGTAGCTGATAATAAAATAAAAAGGATGGTAATTTTTTTCATGTTAAATACTGGTTTTTTTATAAAAATAATAAATTTATTAGTAAACAATAAAAAATTGTTATTTGACAACAAATTTTTGATTTAATTAATTTTTTTCGCACCGAAAATAAACATATTTAACTCCGTAAAATGTTTGACCTCAGGATTTTTCAGTTTGTAACTAGCTGAAAATAAATAGGTTAAAATTAGGGTTCTAATCCGCTTATGAATCACAAAAAAATCTAGCCCTTCAGTATTGCTCCGTAATTTATCTTAAACAAAAGTTTAAATTATGATACCACAATCGTGTTAAATATGTAGATTCAAATTCTAAATCATCAAAACGAATAAAAATTGTATTTACTTATAATAATGCCTTTTAGGTTGATTTATTAATTTAACTTTAATTACATGAAAAATCTCATAATAATTGGTCATCCAGATAAAAATTCGTTTTGTTACAATGGAATATTTAAAACTGTTTTAAGTGAGTTGCAGAATAAATCAGAAGAGATTGAAATTATTGATTTATATAGATGTAGTTTTGCAAGACCCAGAGATCAATTAGTAGAATCGTTTAAAAAACTAATAACCTGGTCCGAAAATATTTACATCATATCTCCAGTATGGTGGTTTAGACTTACACCTAGGACAGAAACTTTTTTTGACGAAGTTTTTACCCCTGGCTTTGCTTACAAATTCATTAATATAACTAAAACATATGCATATCCTAAACCATTTCTAAAGGATAAAAAAGTTAGAACTTATATTACCCATGGGTCTCCTTCGTTACCTGTGCTAACATTGTATGTGAATTCTGTAAAACTTAGACTCGTTATGGGAGTCTATACATTTGTATTTGGATGGAGGTTGTCCTTATTTACAAAAACTAAGCAATTTTGGTCTGTTCCTTTTGTCTCTGATGCAAAGAGAAAAAAGTATTTAGAGTCCGTTAAAAGAGATATAAAAAAAGATATTTTAAAAAACACTAGATGAGAAAAATAGTTTTTTTATTGAGTTTTTATTGTTGGTTTTCATGTGGTTCTCACGAAACAAACAATAATACTAAAGCGATCACCGCTGTTTGTCTGTTAAATTCAGCAAGTGGCAGCTCAGTAGTGGGTAAAGCGGTATTCACAGAAATAAATAATAAAGTTACATTGGAGATTGATGTAAAAGGCCTAAGTTTTGGATATCATGCATTTCATATTCATGAATTTGGTGACTGCAGTTCTATTGATGCAAAGTCAGCTGGTGGCCACTGGAATCCAGATAATCATAAACATGGAAAATGGGGGACCGAATCTCATCATAAGGGAGACATTGCTAATTTGTTCGCTGATTCCTCGGGTAGGAGTAGTTTAAAGTTCGAAACTGATTTGTGGTGTTTGGATTGCGATGATGAATCAAAGAATATTTTAAATAAATCCTTAATTATTCATCAAGGACCAGATGATTTTCACTCTCAACCTTCGGGAAATGCAGGAAAAAGAATCGCCTGTGGGGTAATCAATTTGAATTAAAATAATACAGTAAGCAATTAAAAGGCTAACCTATGTTTGACTATTGATTTATAACTAATTGAAAATATAGGTTATGAGTATGATTTGTAATCAATCTTGGATTTTAAATATAGATTACAGTACCCCTCCTAACTCTACTTACCCAAAAAATCTTTCTTTACAGAGATTAGCATCTTCATTATTTTTTCCCTTCTAAAAGTACTTTGATCATGCTATGTTCGGCTTCTAAAAATATTCCTTGCTTATATGTGAAATGTCCATATCCCAAATTATCTGATCTGAAATTTACTTTAATACCTAATTTATTTTGGTAATAATTACGGAGCCAATTACCAATTTCATGTGGACATAATTTATCATCAGAAGCGTGCCAAATACAAATATTACTATTCTTTATTTTGCGAGGATCAAATCCCCAATCGTAACATACATCATATGCTGTTTCATAAGTAACTCCAATACTTCCTCTTATTACAGCTCTTTTTATAGTATTTCTCATGATTTTGAAAGTATCAGATGTGCTTGGTATTTTAATTGCTTTCAGTGTTAGCCAAGGAGACATTTTAACTAACATTAAATGCATCACAGAAAAATACCATAGCATGTAAAATTTTTGAATGGTGGCTGTATTGGGTAATGAATCAGAGCCAATTGCTGAGATTATATCTTCTTCCTTACTTACCTTAGATGGCAGTAATGGAGCATTAAGTCCGAAACCTTCGCAGCGTTCTTGAAAATAATACGCTGCAGCCATTGCGTGTGCGGTTCCTTGAGAGTGCCCCATAATCATAAACTTTTCAACACCCTCTTTTTTAAGAACAGCCTCTAAATCCTCCCTTGGCCAATCTACAACTTGTCTCCCCGGCTTCATATCCGAAAATCCATAACCAGGCAAACTAATGGCAATACCTTTTAGGCCTAATTCTATGCAGCATTTTTCATTAAAATTAACTTCACTTAAAGCTTCAGGACCTGAACCATGAATGCATATTATAACCTTGGATTGAGGATCCGTGTTTCCAAAAACAAAATATTCTACTTTTCGAGAATCATCGGTTATAACATATTTCCCTCCATCATTCTCAAGAACTTGATAATCGAATGATTGTTGTCCTTTTTTTAAAATTAAGAAACCTGAAAGTGAAAGGATCAGATAGATAGAAATTAATATGATTATAAAATATCCTAAAATATAAATTACAATCATTTTAAATTTTAATTACAAATTGTTGAGTAGATCTCCGATTAAAATAACTTTCTAAAATTTAAGTCTTCGCCTCAATTGGTAGAATAAATAACTAAATGGTCAGTGGCTCAAAAGTATATCTAGTTGGAACAAAATTATGTTCTTTAAAAATTTGTTGTGTTGATGGTTTAGCTAGCCATTCTTTTAGTTTTGCAGGATTTACATCAAAAAAAAGTTCTAAAACAGTTTGCTCATCAATTTTACTAAAAATACTTTTTGAAGAATCGCACCAATTTGAAAACTCAGATTTTACTTTATCATACCCATTAGTTTTAAAATCATCAGCGTCATTGCAACTAGCCATAAGCATTAAATTCATACTATTTAATTTAAGTTATACGTAGTTAAATGTAAGAATAAACAAATAGACCTTTCATATTGGATCGTAAAGTTTTTCAGATCTATCTACTTTTAACCACTTATTTTTTGGATTTTATTTATGAATAATTTTTTTCACAACAGTTCCATCATCATAGATATAAAGAAGAAGTTGGTTCGCCTTTTGCCTGGCTTCTTTACCCAGTAAATCAACTATTTTTTCAAGTCTTCTATAATTTACAATATTAGTATTTAAGATATTAAGAGAATTACATCCAATCAGACCCATCATATCATATTTAGATACAAAATTCCATACTTCAATATTTGCATTTATATCTTGATTTGCCCAAAATGACAGAGGAGAAGGCCAATCGTGATCTCCATTAATAATTTTTAATTCTTCAACTGAAACACATCCGTCACCATTTTGCCATGAATATCTTTCTACGGTACTCCCATCAGATGTATTTATATTAGGAATTTGAGATATGATTGGGTTAATATCTGTATTATTATTAGTTGCCCAAAAATTATTTATTTCTGAAACAGAAAAATAAACTCCGTTCAGCCCACTGTAGGGGTGTGTGCCATCAATAGTTCCATTAATTGTTAAGACAGCGGTTGGATGAGTTAAATTGCAATTATTAAAAGCGCCTATAAAAGCTCCTCCAGCAACTGAAGCTACTGCGCTAATCCTAGAATTTAATTGACAAGCTAAGTCATATGTGAACATCCCTCCAAGTGAATATCCACAGGCATAAATTCTATCCATGTCTACATTGTAGCTAGAAGAGATAGTATTTATAAGTGTTTCAACAAAAAGTATATCATTATGATTTGTTGGTTCCTTGTGAATCCAATTTGTCGAATTACCATCATTTGGATCTGCAAGTGCTTGAGGGTATACTAAAATAAAGCCGGCAGTATCAGAAACAGATCTAAAGTCAGCTTCATAATTCATAAAGTCATTAGCAAATCCTGATCCTCCATGAAAAGCAAATAATAATGGAGTTGAAACAGATGGAGAATAAGTCTGTGGGACGTAAATAATATATTCTCTATTATTACCATCATAAAAAATATTTTCAGTACTTAATTGTTGCGTAAGACCCAAACATGGGATACATAATAAAAAGAGAATTTTTTTCATGTAGAATCTAATTTACAAATGAATTTAAAAATTAGGTTAAATGAGCTATTCGATTTTTACAAATTCAAATCCACTGTAGTATAAGTTTCCATTTTCTAGTATTCTGAGTACATCACCATTACCCCTTCCAATTCCTCCTAGTACTGCAGATTTATCTGAAATCATATCAAAATGAAGAGTTCCTGAAAACATGGATTTAGATTTTAAATCCACTTTTAAAAATCCACTCTTCTCAGATGCGGTTAGTTTTAAATCAGAAAAATCATATAATCTATTTGTAGTTTCATAGATTTTACCAGTTAACTCATATTTTCCATACATTGATTTCCAGCTTTCGGGGTATGGTAAATTGACTTTATTTTTTTTCCCTAGATAAAATTCGTACTTAGTTTTTGTATCTAACCTTTTAGCGTATATTTCATCGTTTACTTTCGTGAATTTAAATTCTTGATCTTTAATTTTGATGGGAATAAACCCAAAAACCCATACTTTGAGCGAATAATTATTACTGTTTGTTTTCTTGTATAGTATAGCTTTTACAGGTCCCTGTTTAAATTTGATTTTATTTATATCCTTTACATCCATTATTAGTTGACCTAAATTATATTTTCCAAAAATTTCATCGTCTTTAGGTGTGACTCCCTTGTAGGAAATCGGTGTGATGTAATCTAAATCCACCTCGATGTCCTTAGATCTTTCTAGATAAATTTTTAAAAGCTTAGAAGCTTCTGACATACTTCTTCCGTTAACTGAATTGGTAAGAACAACAGCCCCAACTTTTTGTTCCGGTATATACGCAAAGTCGGCATGAAATGCATGTGTGTCTCCTCCATGTCCGATTATACTTACAATAGTACTATCCTTTTTTTTATGGTTTTTTATCTTAATACTGTCTATCATAAGAGCATAGCCATAAGCAAAAGGTTGAGTTAACGAAACGTTCGTAAGCTGATCACTTTCCATATCTACTATTGAGTTCGATGATATAATTTGATTGCTTTTAAAAGAACCATCACCGATAAGCATGGATATAAAATTGCTCATATCAATAACATTGCTAGAAATAAAACCAGCAGCTACGTCTCTAACAGTAGGCTCTACAGTTTCCTTATTGCCATCATACGTTTTTGAAGTATTACTCAATTGATAACCAATAGAACTAGACGTCATATTTAGGGGAGTAAATATATTTTGTCTTAAGTAATCACCGTAGCTTAGACCGCTTACTCTTGATATAACTTCACCAAGTAACCCATAACCCACATTGGAGTATGCCGATATGTATCGTCTTGGTGATATCAATCTTTGCTTGTTCAGTTCTTTAATTACCCATGAAATGGTAGGTGGATTATCCACAAAAAAGCCATTAGCGATATCGCTGGGTAGTCCGGATGTATGGCTAAGTATGTCGTTTATATAAATTTGGTTGCCGTCATTAAATGGGTTTTCTATTTTTAAATCAGTCAAATAATCCTTAATTGAATTGGTCACACTTAGCTTATTTTGTTCTTGTAATTGCATGATGGATAGGGCAGTAAATGCTTTAGTAATTGACCCGATACCATAGATTGTATTTGCATTTGCTTTCTTCTTATTTTCTAAATCAGAAAACCCATAGCCCGTTGCATACACTATTTCTCCTTTATCCACAATAGCAATACTGGTTCCCGTGACTTTATTTCTTTTTAGAAGAGTAGTATATGTGCTGTCTATTTTAGCTCTCAGCTCCTCAGAAATCGTATTAATTTGAGCTGCCCCAGAGTAGGACATGGTGAAGCATACAGCTATTAATATGACAGAATTTTTATACATTTTAACCAAATTCAACTCGTTTATAAACTAATCTATCGAAATTGTTTTTAAATATAAATTCATATTATTTTTTCTTTTTAAGTACATCTGTTATAATATCAGTAATAAAATAAATAAGTGTTTAAAAATGGTTAACATTTTAATTTATGGGCTAGCCTTACATACCTTCTCTGCCGTTCCGTCACTGAAGATGTAGATTAATGGTTTATTAGCTTTAAACCCCGTTTCTCTGCCTAGTAAATCTATTATTTTAACCAATTCTTTGTTAGGATCAACCACATTTTCTATATGATTGATACAAGGATGCGAATGGTTCCCAGGAATTTGAATTTGATTAAATCCGGTATTTATTCGCTCATTGAGATATTCCGCTACTCCCTTCTTCACGTGTGCACCAAAACTGTGGTTAACAGCATACAGGAAATCAGTAAATTGAAAACCATAATCCATGGAATAATAGGTATCGGATTGAACAGCACTGCTCAATAAACTAACTTTCAGCTGTAATTCATTATACCAATCTGATGAATTTAAATCAGTTAAAATTTGATCTAGGTAGGTATTAAACAGATCATTGTAAAAGGGATAAGAAAGTAACCTTACTATTAGCGGTCTGTTGGTGTTATGCCAGCTGTTTAAATCCCTATTGGCCCAATCGATACCAAACCAGTCAATACCAAACGTATTATCCATATCGTATTCAATAAATACAAATTTCCCGGTTGATGGTTGTCGATACAAGTAATAATTATTCTTGT
>CACAYQ010000004.1 GCA_902536695.1 uncultured Bacteroidota bacterium
TAAAAATAATTGTAGTTGATGATGGTTCAACGGACAAGACAAGAGATATAGCTACTAAATTTGCTGATAAAGTAATAATTCATCCAGTAAATATGGGTTTAGGTGCTGCCACAAGATCAGGTATGCATACATCCTATGAAATGGGAGCTGATATTGCATTTAAAATGGATGCAGATTATCAACATGATCCATATGATATAGAAAAATGTATATTACCAATATTAAAAGAAGAAGCTGATATTGTTTGGGGATCTAGATTTGCGGGTTCAATAAATTATAAAATGCCAACACATAGACATTATGGCAATTTAGTTTTTAGTTGGCTTATGCGAAAATTAACTTATCCAAATATTACAGATGCTCAAACAGGATTAATGTGCTTTAATAAAAAATATTTATCTAAATTCAAGATTATAGCTAATTACAATCCTCCTCAACAATTATTAATAGATGCACATGCCAAAGGAATGCGATATGTTGAAGTTCCTGTTGTATTTCATAAAAGAACTACAGGAAAGTCATTTGTTTCTTATAAATATCCATTTAAAGTACTTCCAGCAATTTTTAGAATATTAATTTATGCTAATCCATTAAGAATATTTGTCCCATTTGGTTTTTTTTTCATATTTATTGCTTTAACAATTGCAATAATTGACTTATATAAATATTTTCTTATAATTGGAACAGATGGATTTAGTCAACATCCTGTATCTGTTATGTTATTATTTTCTTTTGGTGTACAATCAATTATGTTTGGACTTTTAGCGGATTTAATTATCAAAAGAAGTGAGTAATTTTCCTCTTAATATTATTTTTTTTGGTAATGGTCCAAGGGGAGAAGCTTGTTTATTAAAATTAATTTCTGCATCTAAAAAAATTAGTCTAATTATTGGGCATTTTCCAGAGTCATCTATTAAAGATATTGCAAATAAATATAATATTAAATACATATCCCCCAATAAAATAAATACAGATAGCATTAGAGATATCTTAGTTTCTTACAAAGCAAATCTATTTATTTTATGTGGTTACAATAAAATTTTAAAACCAATTATATTAGATATTCCATATCACAAAGTAATAAACTGCCATGGAGGCAAATTACCAGAATACAGAGGAGCCGCACCAATAAATTGGCAATTAATAAATGGGGAAAGTGAAGTCGGTTTCAGTATTTTGTATGCTGATAAAGGAATTGATACTGGAAGACTCATTAGAACTACGCGTTTTACTATTGATTTTAAAACTGATGCAAATGACCTTGTTTATAAAAGCTTAAGTTGGTTCCCAAAAAACCTATTACATGTAATTGACCAGTTAGAGGGTTCTGGAAAAATTATTTCGCAGGAACAAATTGAAAAAGATGCCAAACATTATACAAGAAGATATCCTGAAGACGGGCTAGTTGATTGGAAAAACAGCACAGATATTGAAATATATAATCTAACAAGAGCACTTGTTAAACCATACCCAGGTGCTTACACATATAACAAAAATAATAAAGTAGTTCTTAATAAATTAGAAATATTAGACAAAACCTATATAGGAGTTGCCGGTCGAATTTCAATGGTTAATAAAGAGGGTGTAATTGTAAGTTGTAAAAATAGATCAATTCTCATTAAGGATATTCTAGTTAAAAACAAAGAAATAAAAGCAAATGAATACTTTAAAACCGGTGATTTATTTAAAAATGAAATTTATTAGTAAATTAAAAATTTTCCACTTTTTACTTTTATTAATAATTCTTATAAGGGTATTTTTTTATTTATTTTTTGATGCTATGCCATTTATAGGCTTTGATTCATTTAGCTACCTAGGTATTTCACTTGAAATGGATAATGGTAATTTGCCTAATTTTGGTATTAGAACACCTATTTACCCACTTCTACTTCATTTTTTAAACTTAAGCAAAAACATTAGCTTAATACCTGTTTTTCAAAGCTTATTCACTGTTTTATCATTTACTTTCTGTTACAGGCTTCTTTCTAAAAATAAAAGTAAATTAACAAATTATTTTATGTTGGCATACACCATTTTTTGTCTGTCACCCTTTTGGCTAACTTATGAGTTTTCAATTCTGACTGAATGTATTTTTATAAACATTCAAATTCTTTTAACAGCAAGTTTTATTTTAAATATAGAAAAACAAAAATATTATGTTTTATCATCTTCTTTAACAATCATATTATTTCTAATAAGACCAGTAGGTATTTACACATTTATTATTATTAGTATACTAGCAATTATTCTTTTTAGAGACAATAAAAAATCTTCATTAAAATTGATCACTCCAATTTTTTTAGGATGTATTTTTTTAGCATCTTATAATTTTTCAACAATTGGCAAATTTTCAATTACCCCTTTCTCAGGAATAAATACTTTGGGGGTTGTAATGTGCTTAATTAAGGAAAGTGATAAAAAACTTTTTAATGATGAACATATACAAAACTCCTTAAAAAATGTTACACAATTAAAAAATGACAATAAGTGGTACTCTGTAAATAAAATTGTTACAAATTACTGTCACCAATATCATGAAGGTCAAGCAAAAGTTGGTCCATCATTATGGAGGTTTCATAAAAAAACAAATGATGATCCTTACATTATATTACCAAAAGTTATTGATGATGTTAAATTAATATCTAACATAGTTATTACTAAAAATATGTTCAACTATATAAAATTTATAATTTATAATTTTATTAACCATTTTTATAATATAACTTCTCAAAGAGGTGTATATAGCTATGATATTCTTTCACAAAGAAAAGATTATTTATCATGGAAAAGTTATAATTATCACTATGATTGGATGGATAAAAGAATTGTAAATCAATTAGGTGGTATCAAAAAAGAATTGATAGATAAAACAATGAAAAGTAAAATTGAGCTTATTTATTGGGAGAAAGGCCATAAGGTAATGTTAGTGATAGAAAAGTTAATGAATTTTTTAACCAATAACATTTTATGGTTTATTCTTTTATTAGCAGCAATATTCAAGGTTATATCTAATGTAATACGTAAGAAAAAATTAATCCCACAATTAGTATCAGTTATACTTGTGCTTTTTATATTCGGAAATGGTTCATTAGTATCACTTCTTGAACCTACATTAGATAGATACAGTATGACAACATTTTTCCATTGCTATCTTTTAATCTTTATATGTTTTGATGAATATTTTATTAAACTTAAAAGTAAATTATCTAATTTTAATAAAATTTTAAGGTAATTCACAAAAAGTATTTAAAGCTTTTTCCCACTTATTCTCCAAGACACTCCGGCATAGTTGCTAATTTGAACATCTTCATATCCATTCACATTGTACCATTTAAGCAAATCTTCTTTAGGAATAAATACTTGTTGATGTGCATTTAATTTATCATGAATATTTAAAGCATTTCTTTTAAAAGACATTTTTCTAGAGTTTCTAAAATAATCATAATAAGGCATAAAATGAAAAATGGGAATTCTGTAAATAATGTGTGAAAATGGATAAATTAAAAAATTAATTAATAATGAAAGCCTCCAAATCAAATTATGACTAGCATTTTTTAGAAATAATTGACGTAATGGCTCTATAATTGTCCTCATTAAAAAATTTCCTTCCTTCGAATATACCCATAACACCATTATTCCATTATTTTTTAATTGTTTAGTTAAGTTTTCAAAAGTAATTTCTGGAACATCTGTATGATGCAAAACACCAACACAAATAACAACATCAAATTTTTCTTTAAAACTTACTTCTGCTAAATCTCCTTCAATATATTCAACTTTTTCAGAAAATTCTTTAGTTCTTTTTTTTGTTACTTCAATTGCTTCTAAATCAACACAAGTAACTTTATTCGCATATTTAGCTATGAGTTTAGTTTGAACACCTCCACCAGATCCAGCTTCAAGTACATTCTTACCTAAGCAAAGAGATTCGTAAGTAAAAGGCTTTATCCAGTCATGATATAGAAAAATTGCACTTTCTGAAGATTCAGACTGTAAGTCATGTTGTAGCTTCCAATTAATTGTTGCTCTTTTCAATTAATAATTTTTAGAATACTCTCTAAAATTACACTTATAAATTAATATATTGTTGATAGTATAAATAAAATTTTACGAAAAAATTGTCATAAAACAACTTTTGAATATTTTAATTTTTAATAATTACAATGGTAGATAATTCACTTTTCGTTAGTAATATAATTAACGACGATTTACAGTAGAAAAACAAATATAAAACATTGATTTTTTAAACTTTGTAAGTTAATATGTCCTTCTTGGGAACTCACCTTATATATTTACATAAATATTATTTAAATATAAATGCTATTTAATTCTATCGATTTTGCTATTTTTTTGCCAATTGTATTTATTTTATATTGGTTTGTAACAAAGAAAAGTTTACAGCTTCAAAATATCCTTTTAATAATAGCAAGCTATATATTTTATGGATGGTGGGATTGGTGTTTTTTGTCATTAATTGCATTTAGCTCTTTTGTCGATTATCTAATAGGGATACAACTCAGTAAAACAGAAGCAACAGAAAAAAGAAAATTGCTGCTCCTAACAAGCATATTGGTAAATATTGGCTTTCTTGGATTCTTTAAATACTTCAACTTTTTTGCAGAAAATTTCGCCAGTGCATTTACCCTGTTAGGTGGAAATTTTGAGGCTTCAAGACTTGATATAATCCTTCCTGTTGGAATTAGCTTTTACACCTTCCAAACATTAAGTTACTCAATAGATGTTTACAATAAAAAGCTTGAACCAACATCAGATATCATTTCATTCTTTGCCTTTGTTAGCTTTTTTCCACAACTAGTAGCAGGACCAATTGAAAGAGCTACAAACCTTCTTCCTCAATTTTACATAAAAAGAAAATTTCAATACCATAAAGCTGTTGATGGTATGAGACAAATTTTATGGGGTTTATTCAAAAAAATCGTAATTGCAGATAACTGCGCTGAATTGGCCAACGAAATATTTAATAATTATAGCGATCATTCTTCAGCCTCATTAGCTTTAGGAGCAATATTTTTTACTTTTCAGATATATGGTGATTTCTCAGGATATTCAGATATAGCTATAGGAACAGCTAGATTATTTGGTTTTAATTTAATGCAAAATTTTTCCTTCCCATATTTCTCCAGAGACATTGCAGAGTTTTGGAGAAGATGGCACATTTCACTATCAACATGGTTTAGAGATTATCTATACATACCATTAGGAGGAAGCAAAGGCAGGATTTGGATGAAAGTAAAAAATACTTTTATCATATTTATTGTAAGTGGTTTTTGGCATGGTGCTAATTGGAAATTTGTAGTTTGGGGAGCATTAAACGCATTGTACTTTCTTCCTCTGCTTTTAACAAATAAGAATAGAAAAAATTTAAATACTGTAGCTGTGGGAAAATGGCTACCCTCATTTAGAGAATTATTAAGTATGTCTATTACATTTATGTTAACAGTTTTCGCATGGATTTTTTTTAGAGCTGAAAACTTAAACCATGCATTTGAATATTTATTAAATCTTTTTAGTAATCCGGAAACCTTTTTTATTTTAAAATCATATTCACCTCACAAATTAATAATTTTAATATTATGTGTATTTATTTTAATAGAATGGGTTGGAAGAAATGATAAATATGCTTTAGAGAAATTAGGATTTAGGCGTAATAAAAAATTTAGATATTTACTTTATTATATGTTGATGTTTTCAATTTTTTGGTTTGGTGGGAAATCACAAGAATTCATTTATTTTCAGTTTTAAAAAAATGAAAAAATTTATTTTAAATCTCTTAATATTCTTGTTTATTCTATTTATTTATATGGGACTTAATGTATTAGTTAATTTTATTATTTGGAAAAATCAAAAACCCCCTTTAAAAGAAGCAACCACAATTATTGCAGGAGATTCACATCCCATGACTTCGCTAAACCCAAAACTTTTATATAATACTATTAACATATCACAGGGCGCAGAACCTTATGTATTAACTTATTGGAAATTAAAAGAAATATTAATGTTAAATAAAATTGACACTTTAATTTTAGGTTTTGCTCCTCACAATATTTCAGAATTTAATGATAAAAAATTTTTAAATAAATTTTATTCAAATGAAATGTTTAAAAGAAGTTATTTCATCGGAGAATTCATTGAAACTAATAATTTAATTGAATTTGATAAAAAAGAATTAATAAATGTTTTTATAAGAAATACATGCTTATTTCCAAAGTTAAATCATATTAATTATTTGGGAAATTACGACTCTATTAATGAATCAAATCTTTCTAATTTACATTCAGATGTAAAACGACATTATTATGATAAAAATATCAAATTAGGAGTTTCAAAAATATCAGTTAAATATCTCAATCGAATAATTCAAATCTGTAATAAAAATAATATTGAAATACTTTTAATAAGTAATCCTGTGCATTTAAATTACTACAAAAAAATTCCAAAAATGATAATTAAAGAATATGATAATTTAAAAAAAGAATTTGCTAATAAGAAAATATTTGTATTTGATAGAACAGATTTTTTTTATGATGATTCACTCTATGCTAATTCTGATCATTTAAATTATAATGGATCTATAATTTTTACAAAACAATTTAAAAAAGCAAAAAATGACTTTTAAAAAATTTATCATTCCTCATTAGAAGTATATTATATTTAAAGTCAATTTTAAATAACAGATTTGAAAGCATTGAATTTTTAGATTTTAAAGATTTTGTATTAAAAAATAAAGAAAATAGATGCTTTTATTAGTGGCAAAAAATTAAACAATGGTGTTTATAGAAATGAAGAAGGTATTCAAATATTACCTATAACTGAAATAATTTCTGAGGATGAATTCTTTGATTTCGAGGCTAAATATAAAGGCCAATCTAACGAAGTTACTCCCGCTAACATCTCCAATAATTTGAGTAAGAGAATTAAAGATTTAACTTTTAGGATTTTTGACATTTTTGGCATGAAGGGGATAGCGAGAATGTAATAAATAGTTAATGAAGAGGGAATACCTTTTTTGATAGAGATTAATTCAGTGCCTGGCATGAGTAAGGAAAGTATTGTGCCGCAGATGGCTTATATTGATAAAGTAAATTTGGGAAAATTATTCAAAAAAATATTAGAAACGAATATTACTTAATTAGGGATTCTATTTCAAATAATTTTTGCTTATGAATGATTAAATAATTAAAGTAATATGGTGGTTTTTGGAAATATTTAATTCTTTCTAATTTTATTAATGAATCATTTTTCAACAAAAAACAAAACCAGTCTTCGTTAAAAAAAGAATGAATTTTGTTAGCAATTTCTACACTTAAAATCTCAATTATAATCATAGGCTTAAAAATATCTAATGAGAATTTCATTCCATATAAAACTTCTGGTTCGTGCATCTCAACATCAATTTTAATCAAATCAACATTATCTATTCCATTTTTCTCGATGTAATAATCGAATGTATTTACTTTAACTTGGTACTCCATAATTTTACCATTATATCCGTCCCAGTCCTTTAACATCAAGTTGGAAAGTGATGCGCTAGTTTGATTTTCATCGGGGACATCATAAAATATTGACTTGCCATTTTCATTAGATAATGCTATTTTTTCACAATTAATATCAAATCCATTAATTTCATTATTTGTCAATAGTTTTTCGAATGTGTTTTTTGAAGGTTCAAATGCATACAGTAATGATTTAGAATTTGCAGCTTTGGCAACTAAACTATAAATACCAGTATTAGCTCCAATATCAAAAATCACTCTTTCTTTTTGAACTAGATATTCGAATAAAAAACCAGTTTCTCTTTCCCAAGAATTAAATAGTCCTTTCCAAAATATTTCATTTTCAATAGTACCACCAAAAGCTTTCATTTTGAAGTTTTTTTTTGATGATAAATACACATTGAAAGTACCTTTTATTTTTAAGTCTTTATAAAATTTATCAATTGGGAAAAAAGGTGTTTTTTTGAGTAAATGAAAAAAGAAGTTCCATTTAGGAATTAAAAATAAAATAAATTTATACACAAAACTTTTCATTACAATTATCAATTCATATAAACAACTCTTAATCTAATGTAATTTTTTTAATATTTTATATCAATAAAACAGAACAGTTTTGAGATAATGAAGAAAAATCCAAATGTATTTAGGCTGAACAGCACTCATAAAGTTAGAAAGTTATGGTTTAAATTGAAAACCAATATATAATCGCTTTTAGAAATCATGTATAACACATTTGTAAATATAATAGAAAGTACAACTATATGATTTGTAATTAGGTTGTTTATAATAATATATTTGCAGGTTAATGATATTCGATGTCTGAAAACAAAATTATAATAAAATCATCTAAGGGAATTCCAAAGCTAGAACTTAAAGAACTAGTTCAGTATAAAGATCTTTTTCTGCTTTTAGCCTACAGAGACTACAGAGTAAGATATGCTCAAACTTTTCTCGGGTTTTTATGGGCGTTTATTCAGCCATTTGCTACACTATTGATTTTTACTTTAGTTTTCAGTAAAGCTGCTAAGGTAGATACTGGAGAAATACCTTATCCTTTATTTGCTATTTGTGGAATGGCGGGATGGACATTTTTTGCTTTTGTTCTCAGTAATTCTGGAAATTCGATTATTGGAGCTCAACAAATGATTCAAAAAATTTACTTTCCTAAGTTAATTATACCCATGGCAAAAGCCATTGTCGGATTTGTTGATTTTGGGATTGCACTACTTTTTATCATTTGCATTTGTATTTATTATCAATTTATTCCTTCATCAAATATAATCTTTCTTCCAATCTTTATTTTAATGACGATTTTAGCCTCTTTAACATTTGGTATTTGGCTTAGTGCCTTAACTATTAGATTCCGAGATTTTCAACACGTAGTTCCTTTTTTAGTTCAATTTGGTTTGTATGCCACACCAATAGGATACCCTGCGGAATTAATTACAAATAGTTTACCAAACTGGGCTTCATTAATTTATTTTCTAAATCCTATGGCTGGATTAGTTGAAGGCTTCAGATGGAGTATTATTGGAGGAGCTTCACCAAATGAGTTTGCATATGTTTCTTTTTTAGTAACAATAATATTATTTGTATTAGGGTTATTTTACTTTAAAAAAGTTGAAGAAGTAATGGCAGATATTGTATAAAAATCAAAAAGATGAGTGAGGTTGCAATCAAAGTTAATGGACTTTCTAAAAAATTTACAATAGGCAAGAAAAAAAGTTCTAGCTTTAGGGATAGTTTATCCTCTGTGTTATATAAATCAAAATCGACACAAGATTTCTGGGCATTAAATAATTTAAACTTTGAAATTCTAAAAGGTGAATCTATTGGAATTATAGGTAAGAATGGAGCAGGAAAATCAACTTTACTAAAAATTTTATCCAGAATAACAAAACCTTCTAGTGGAAGAATTGAGATCAATGGCAGAGTTTCTTCATTACTGGAAGTTGGGACTGGGTTTCACCCAGAACTAACAGGCAGAGAAAATATCTATTTAAATGGGACTATATTAGGAATGAAGCGAAGTGAAGTAAAATCTAAATTTGATGAAATTGTTGATTTTAGCGGGGTTGAAAAATTCTTAGACACACCAGTAAAACGATACAGCTCTGGTATGTACGTAAGATTAGCATTTGCTGTGGCTGCTCATCTTGAGCCTGAAATACTAATTATTGATGAAGTACTTTCTGTAGGTGACGCTGAATTTCAGAAAAAATGTTTAGGCAAAATGGACGATGCCACAAAAAGCGGCAGAACTGTTTTATTCGTAAGTCATAACATGTCTGCTGTAGAAAAATTATGCTCTAAATGTTTTTTATTAAAGCAAGGGCAACTTAAATATTCTGGATCTTCAAGTCAAACAATAGCAAAATATTTAAATTTTGCAGAGTCTAATCAACATCAATGGACAAGGGAAAGTACAGTTAAAAGCAAAGCTTACTTTACATATATAAAAGCATATCAAGAAAATCAACTTGACATCACAACATCTGGAAGCTTAAATATAGAATTTACGTATGAAATCAAAGAAGATCTAAATAGTTTAAAACTTCATTTAGCACTTTTAGATAACTATGGTCAAATAATATTTTCCTCTGCACCAGAAGATACAGGAATTGAAAAACCATTAAAAAAAGGAAAATACACTTCTTTAGTTACCCTCCCAAAAGATCTGTTAATCCCAATGAAGTATAGCTTAAAACTTATTCTCTGGGATCATATTGCTGGATCTTTTATTCACCATGACATTAATGAAGAAATCAAATTTAAACCTATTGAAACACAATCCCTAATCAATAATACGTCCGGTGGAAGATCTGGGATTGTAGCAGTTAAATGCAAATGGAAAATTGAATAATACTATGAAATATAGACAAATTGAATGGACTGATGAGTTGGTTAAAAAGTTTTGGGATTTTGAGTCGCAATTCCCAAAAAAATATTTCACCTACACATTTGGTCACCGAATAATTGAAGAAGTAGGAGATTATTTAAAAGATGCTAAAAAAGTTTTAGATTATGGAACCGGAATTGGATTACTGATTCCCCATTTATTAAAACATGAATTTCAAGTAACAGGAACAGACTTCTCTCATGATTCTATAGAAGTAGTTAACAACAGTTTTAAAGATAAAAATAACTTTAATGGAGTATTTTATATTGATGACATTATTAATGTGAATAAAAAATATGATGTTATTTTCTGCATTGAAATGATTGAACACATTAATGATCATTATTTGGATATAACTTTTAAAAACTTCAAACACCTATTAGCTGACGATGGATATATTGTGATTACAACTCCCAATGATGAAGTATTGGCAGACAATATGATATTTTGCCCTAACTGTGAATCTGTATTTCATCGTTGGCAACATGTAAAAAGCTGGAGCACTTCTTCCTTAGAAAAAGCCATCATAAAATATGGATTTAAAAAGGAAAAAATATATACTACATTTTTTAACCCTATTGTTGAAGAAAAAAAACCACTTACAGCAGCCATTGCAGGCTTTATAAGAAAATACATCCTTCTAAGAAAAGAAATAAAAAAGACCGATCCCCAAGCCAAACCACCTCATTTAGTTGCCATTTTAAAAAATTAGAATATGTGTGGCATTGTTGGGATTATTAGAAAAAATAGTTCAGTTGAAAAAGAAGAACTAACTGAAATGAACAATACCCAGGTCCATAGAGGTCCTGATGGCGAAGGATATTATACTGATAAAAATGTTGGCTTTGCGCATAGAAGACTTTCTATCATTGACATTGAATCAGGTCATCAGCCCATGTCTACTACTAATAATAATTATTGGATCACATATAATGGTGAACTTTATAATTATTTAGAACTTAAATCTGAACTTGAAATTAAAGGTCATATTTTCTCAACAAAATCAGACACTGAAGTTGTGGTTTACGCCTATAAAGAATGGGGTAAAGAGTGTCTAAACAAATTTCGTGGCATGTTTGCTTTTGCTATTCATGACAAGAAAAAAAACATAGTTTTTATTGCAAGAGACCAATTTGGAATAAAGCCTTTAGTTTATAGAATTTCAAAAGATTTCTTTGCTTTTTCATCTGAAATAAAAGCACTTACAAAAGTGATTGGACCAGCACCTACAGGGTCTTTACAATCTTTAGATATTTATTTAACGCTACAATATATTCCTGCACCACATACTATTTATAAGGACATATATAAACTTCCTCCTGCGCATTATTTAATAGTTAATGACAAAGGAGATATTCTTGAAAAAGAGAGATATTATGATATTTCATTTAGTCCCAATAATAAAAACAGCTCTTTTAATTGGTTAGAAAAAACAGAAAGTGCCATAACTGATTCTGTAAATTCCCAACTAATTAGTGATGTCCCATTTGGTGTCTTTCTTTCTGGCGGAATAGATTCTACCCTTGTAGCATTAAAAATGTCCAAAATTTTAGATCGCCCATTAAAAGCTTTTACGATCGGATTTAATGAGGAAAAATATAGTGAGTTAAAATATGCCGAGCATGCTGCAAAAAAAATAGGAGTTGAACTAGTATCTGAAATAGTTACTGAAAATGGAACAGATGTACTTCCAAAGCTAATTAATGACCATTATGGAGAACCGTTTGGTGACTCATCTGCAATACCGACATGGTTTGTATCAAGATTAGCTAGAAAAGAAGTTACCATGGCATTAACTGGAGATGGCGGTGATGAAATGTTTGGCGGATATCATTCCTACCAATCATGGACTAGAAATACACCAAAAAACATTATACACAACAAAATAAAACTAAAACAATATTCAGGTATTCCAAGGTATATTCTAGGCACATATAAAGAATACCTAAAAAATGGAAAATCATTAAACAACTTATCTGAATGGATTAACATTATGGCATACACTAAAATAGAATTTAGAAACAAATTATGGAAAGAAGGGGTCTTCAATAATCCCTCTGATTCAATAATTTGCTTTAATGATGCTCATATTAAATCACATAAACTTGATAGACTATCTTATGCACAATACATTGACATCCATACTTATCTACCATTTGACATATTAACAAAAGTAGATATATCAAGTATGGCGAATAGCCTAGAGACTCGTCCACCACTAATTGATATTGAGTTGGCTAAAATTGTTGAAAAACTTCCAACTCATGAAAAAAACCAATTACATGGACTTGAGATGCAGGGTAAATCAGTATTAAAAAGAATCTTATCTAATACTTTTGATGAAAATTTTATATATAGAAGAAAGCAAGGTTTTGCAATCCCTTCTGATCAGTGGTTCTTTGAAGACAAAGAAAATGGTCAATTATTTAAGCATTTATTAATAAATAAAAATTCAAGACTATATGATTTCTTCAATGAAAAAAGCATTAAGGAATTATGGGATGGATACAATAAAAATGCTGGTAAGTTCAATTATTTTGGAACATTATGGTTACTATTTATCTTTTCTTTGTGGCTTGAAGGAAATTCAACTATACATTTTGAAAATTAACTCAGAAATCAATTGGAAATCAAACCAAAAATCAACAAGCTTAAAATTGGAATTCTCTTAAATTCATTTACAATAGAATCATGGGTGTATGAAATCATAAACAACTTACTTAAAGAAAATTACATTTCAGTTGATTTAGTTGTGCTAAATGATTTGGCTAAGCCTAAACAAAAAATAAATATAAAAGAAAAAACCAATAGGTTCAGTAAAATCAAAAATGATCTGAATGATAATTATTTATTTTATAATTATTTAAAATGGGATAAAAATTATTATAAAGAGGAAATTGATGCGTTTGAAAAAAAAGACTCTGCAAAAATTCTTGAAAACATTGAAACCATTTCAGTAAACCCAAGAAGAACGAAATTTTCTGATTTTATTGAAGGTGAAGATTTAAAAACTATACAATCAAAAAAACTAGACGTTATTATTCGATTTGGCTTCAGGATTTTAAAAGGAGGTATTTTTAATTCTGCAAAATATGGAGTCTGGTCATATCACCATGATGATAATATTGAATATAGAGGGGGTCCAGGACTATTTTGGGAAATATATGAAAACAACCCCAAATCAGGGACGATTCTTCAAATTTTAAATGAAAAGTTAGATGATGGAAAAGTAATTTATCGATCGATATCAAATACTAAAAACTTATCTTATCACAAAAACAGAAATCAAAATTATTGGAAAACCTCTACCATTATTTTAAGAAGATTAAAACACCTTCATTTATTTGGGTGGGAGTTTATAAAAAATCTTGAAACCTATAATGAAAAATTAATCTATAATAAAGGCATTTATACTTTCCCTAATAACAAACAAGCTTTAAGGCTTCATTACAAATTATTTATTAGGAATTTTAAATTCAATATAAGAAGACATTTCTTTGAAGAATATTGGGAAATAATATTTAAAACTAAAAATAAAAAATTCAAATTACAACCTGAAAAAGGGCATTGGTATGCTGATCCATTCCCAATAAAAAATAAAGACAAAATATATTTATTTTTTGAAGATTTTAATAAAAAAGAAGGGATTGGATGTATCTCATTTGCTGAAATAGACAGAAATAACAAAGTATCAAAACCTAAAATTGCATTAAAAGAAAATTTTCACCTTTCCTATCCCCATGTATTTGAATATGAAGGATGCTATTACATGATTCCTGAATCTAAAGAAAACAATAGCATAAGATTATACAAAGCTAAAGAATTCCCATATAAGTGGGATTATGTCAAAACATTAATGTCTGATATTAAGGCTGTTGACTCAACTATTTTATTTCATAAAAATAAAGTATGGCTTTTTACTAACATTGAAAACCATGGTGCCTCAACTTGGGAAGAACTTCATATATTTCATTCCAATGATATTTTTGAAGATTGGGAACCTCATCCTCTTAACCCTGTTATTTCTAATGTTTGTTCCTCTAGACCAGCAGGGAATTTATTTACAAATAAAAACAATGAGTTATTTAGGCCTAATCAAGACTGTTCAATTACCTATGGATATGCAACAAATATTAGTCAAATAACAAAACTAAATGAACTGGAATACGAAGAAAAGATAATTCATAAAATCTATCCGAAAGAACTTGGAAATTATAAAGGAACCCACACTTATAATAAAATTGATGATATTGAATTTTATGATGCTAAAAAATGGCTAAAAAACAAAAATTATAATTTTATCAAGTTATTTAAAAGTATTAGAGCAATATATCATCATAAACCTATTAGGTTATATCTGAAACACTTAATGAAAATATTTATTTTAGGCAAATAATGAAAATAGCTTTTATAACCAATGAATTTATTTCTGAGCCTAATTCATTTGATGGAGGATTATCCAACTACATATTTAAAGTATGTGTAACATTAATTGAATATGGTCATTTTCCAATTGTTTTTGTTTTATCTGATGAAAACAAGACAATTAGCTATTCAGGAATTGAAGTTCATAGAGTAAAGCCTAAAATTAATTTTGTCTATAAATTAATTGATAAAATAACAATGTTTAAGTGTCAACAACCATTAACTATTATAAATAATAGTTATTATATCAATAGGAAACTTAGAAAAGTAAATAAAACAAAAAAAATAGATATTGTACAATACCCAAGTTACCAAGCAATTGGTTTATTTGTTCCAAGAAATATTCCATCATTAATGAGAATATCAAGTTATCAAAAGCTCATTGATGAAGCTAATGGATTTTATTATAGCTCCTATAAAGATCGTTTTCATCATGTACTAGAAGACATAACATACAAAAGAGCAAAAAATTTAATTGGTCCAAGTTATTTTCTCTCAAATTTTATTTCAAAAAAATTCAAGAAAAATGTGAAAGTAATTGAATCACCATATGACAACAACACTAAAAAATATGACACAACTATTATTGACAGAATAAAAAAAGAAACAAATAGTTCAAAATTTGGATTATTTTATGGAAGATTAGCACAATTAAAAGGATTGGTTGAAATTGCCAATATTCTGGAAAAATTTTTTGAAAACAATCCTAGTTTCTATTTTGTTATAATTGGGAAAGACTTAGGTTATAAAGGGTCACCAAGTTTAGATTTCATAAATAGTAAACTAAAAAAAAATAGAGATAAACTAATTTATTTTAAGGAACAAAACCATGAAAAGCTATTACCAGTAATTAAAAAGGCTGAATTTGTTTTAATGCCTTCTAGAATTGAAAATTTTCCTAATGCCTGTGTTGAAGCAATGTCTCTGAGTAAAATTGTTATTGCATCTAAAGGAATTAGCTTTGAACAATTGATCAATGACAAAGAAAATGGCTTCCTTTTTGAAAATGCAAATTCAAAAGACTTGTTAAAAGTTATAGAACAAGTATTAAATTTACCCTCAGAAAGAAAAAAAGAAATTCAAGAAAATGCAAAGAAAATAGTTGAAAGGCTTCATCCTGATATTACTGTTAATAAATTGATTAATTATTACCAATCAATTATTAAATAACTGATTAATGAAAAGAATATTATTAACTGGAGGAGCTGGATTTATAGGTAGCACCTTAGCTGAGAAATTATTGAGTAAAGGAAATTATGTAACTGTTATTGATAACTTTTCAGACTTTTATGACCCTTATATAAAAGAAAAAAATATCATTCCTTTATTAAAATTCTCGAACTTCAAGCTTCATAGATTTGACATAATTGACAAAGAAGCCTTGTTTCAAAATATTGACAAACACGATGTAATAGTTCATATTGCTGCTAAAGCTGGTGTTAGACCTTCTATTCTTGACCCAATTGGATATGAAGAGGTTAATGTTAAAGGAACGATTAATCTATTAGAGTTTGCAAAACATCATGGCATCAAACAATTTGTATTTGCTTCATCTAGTAGTGTTTATGGGACAAATCCTAATGTGCCATGGGTTGAAAACTCTCAGATTGATCATATTATTAGCCCTTATGCTGGAACTAAAAGATCAGCTGAAATTCAAGGGAAAATATACAGTCATTTACATGACATTCGGTTTATTGCATTACGATTATTTACTGTTTTTGGCCCAAAACAAAGACCAGATCTTGCAATTCATAAATTCACCAAATTAATTCTGCGAGATAAACCGATCACATTATATGGAAAAGGAAATACAATTAGAGATTATACTTATGTTGATGATATTGTAAATGCTTTCATTAACGCTATTAATTTTACAAAATCCGATTTTGAAATAATAAATATTGGGAATAACAAACCCATTTCTCTAATCGAATTGGTTAAACTTTTAGAAAATACATTTGATAGAAAACCTAAAATAATTTTTGAGAAGGAACAACCTGGTGATGTCCCAAAAACATATGCAGATATTAATAAAGCAAAAAAACTTCTTGGATATGAGCCTCAAACCTCAATAAAAGACGGTCTTGAAAAATTTAAAAAATGGGTGCTAGAAAATCAAGAAATTATCTATGAGAAATAATCCTTTATGCTCCGTTATAATGTCTGTACACAATGGAGATAGATTTTTATCTGATGCTATAGAGAGTATTCTTACACAAACATACAAGAATTTCGAGTTCATCATCATAAATGATGGTTCTACAGATAATTCTTTAAAAATAATTCAATCTTATGATGACAACCGAATAATCATAATTGATAATGATAAAAACATTTTCCTTGCAGCATCGTTAAATAAAGGAATAAAAAAAGCAAAAGGAAAATACATTGTTAGGATGGATGCCGATGATATAAGCATGCCAGACAGGCTTTCAAAACAAGTTCGATATATGGAAAATAATCCAAATATTGGTATTAGCGGAACGTGCTCAGAAATAATTGGTTATGGATCTGGACATGGAAAATATTCTCAAGAAAATAATATTATTAAATATAAACTATTATATGAGTGTCATCTTCTTCACCCAACTATTATCATAAGGCGTGATTTAATAAAAGATCATGAACTTTATTACAATGAATCATACAGAAAAAACCAGGACTATGAATTATTTACAAGAGCAATAGACATTACAGATTTTGGTAATTTACCTGATTATTTGATCAAATATCGACAATCTGAAGAAAATATTAAACGAGAAGTTCATAATCAAAAAGAAAACTTTATTAAAATTCAAAGGAAATTATTTAATAAAATAGGAGTTAAGATAACCAACACAGAGATTAATCTTTTTAAAAACATTAATCATCAGAAATACAATCAATCAGTTAATTTTGTAATGGACAGCCATAAACTTTTAAAAAAAATGGTTGATAGTAATAAAATAACATTATTATTTGAAGAAAAAGCATTTCAAAATCACATTTCAAAACTATTTGAAAATGTTTGTCGAAATTCAAATGAATCTTCATATCATATTTTCAAAACATACATAAAATCAAACCTTGAAATTAATTATATCATCAAAATAAAAATACTTCTAATTTTGTTTTTTAAAATATGTACATCAATTCATAAAAAATGATTGAATTTCTATTCTCAAAGTATTATCAAATTAAATTTCGCCTTATTTATTCATATCACTATAGGTTTAGAAAGAATAAATCTCTATTTGAAAAAAACTTAACAAAAAACAATCAAACTAGATGGATAGATATAGGATGTTCTGGAAATAACCTTAATAATAATTTTTATTACGCAGATCTTTATCCAGTAGAAGACTGTTTAGAAGAAATGAAAAGTAAGTATCATCAATTAGATATATCTAAACCTATAGAAAAAGTTGTAAAAACTAAATTAGGTAAATTTGACTTTATAAGAATGCAGCATGTATTTGAGCATTTTACTTATGAACAGGCATCAATTGTTTTAGATAATTGCTATGAACTTTTGGAAGAAAATGGAAAATTACTCATTTCAGTACCCGATCTTGACATCTATTTAAAAAGATACTTCAATGGCTCATTGAAACATATTTCATCATTTGGTCCGTGGGCACATACAAGAATTAAAGAAAACTCTCCACAATCAGATTATTTTTCAATCTATGCGCATAGTATGCTACATGAAAAGCATTTATGGTGCTATAATAAAAAGGGCCTTATTCACAAAATAATATCTTCAGGGAAATTTAAAAATGTAAAAAAAATTGGAATCTTAAACAAATTAGCGGGTATTCCATTTACCCACAACAGGCCTGAAGAAGATTTATGTGTTATTGCTGTAAAAAAATAAAAGATGAATAAATTTAAACTTCTTCTTTCCAAAATATACCGCTTCTTCTACCCTATAGAATTAGTAGATGTTTATAAAAAAATGGGAGTTAAAATTGGAGATAATTGCAAATTTCAATTTGACGTAGTAATCGATTTTTCTCATTATTGGTTAATAGAAATTGGAAATGACGTAACCCTTGCTCCAAGAGTTCATATACTTGCGCATGATGCAAGTACATTCAAGCATATTGGATACAGCAAAATAGGTAAAGTAAAAATAGGAAATAATGTTTTTGTGGGGGCAAATACAACTATATTACCAGGAGTTAATATAGGAAATAATACAATTATAGGTGCTGGTAGTGTAGTAACTAAAGATTTACCTGAAAACTCAATTGCTGTAGGAAATCCTGCTAAAGTAATTGGAGATCTTACTACTTTCCTCAATAAAACAAGAGAAGAGATGTTAAAATTTCCATTATTTGAAGAAGAGTATACACTTAGAGCAGGGGTTAGTGCACAGAAAAAACAAAAAATGATCAGTTTGATTAATGATAAATACGGATTTGTTAGATAAGTAAAAATGAAAGAAATTATAAAGAAGGTGCCTGATTTTTTGAATTATCTTACAGATGATCAATTATATAAAATATATGAGTCTGAGGTCAAACACTCTAATCGTCTTAGAATTTCAGATTCAAATAAAAGAAAATCTATTTATAAGGAAGTGTATGAAGATTATTACAATGAGCTTCCATTTCACCCTGCATTTAAGGTGAAAAATGATTATAAAATTCAAAAATCTAGACTTGATTTTCAACTAAATAAAATAATCCCAATTATAAAAAAACATCAAATCTTTGTCGAAGTTGGAGCTGGAGACTGTGCATTATCGAGACAATTAAGTGCATATGTCTCAAAAGTATATGCATTAGAAATTTCTAAAACTTATGCCTTTCAGAATAATAAATTACCCCCCAATATGGAGACAATTATTTTTGATGGTTTTAATTTCCCTTTTGAACCAAATTCAATAGATATTATATATAGTAATCAGCTAATTGAACACTTACATCCAGATGATGCCTTAGATCAATTAAAAAGTATTTTTACATGCTTAAAAAAAGGTGGGAAACATATATGTATTACACCTAATAGATTATTAGGCCCTGGAGATATATCAGGTTATTTTGATAATGAAGCAATTGGATTTCATCTCAAAGAATATACTGATTTAGAATTAAGATCAACATTAAAATCTATTGGTTTTAAAAAATTCAAATTCCAAACAATAATTAAGGGGAAAAGCATTTATATTCCCTTTTTTATAAAATGGAGTATAGAAAAATACTTTTCTAAAATTTCCAAGAAAAAGAGAGAGAAGCTTTTACAATATAGAATGATCAATCTAATTTTCAATACAGTTATTATTGCCGAAAAATGAGGCCTTTTTTCTCTATCATCATACCAACTTATAACAGAGGTCATGTACTAGGTAAAACCATTCAATCTGTTATAAATCAAAATTTTAATGACTGGGAATTAATTGTTGTAGATGATGGTAGTACAGATAATACTAAAAATATTATAAATGATTTTTCTAAAAATGATTCTAGAATTAGGTATATATATCAAGATAATCAAGAAAGAAGTGCTGCAAGGAATAATGGAATTGAAAATTCCAATGGAAAATATATTTGTTTTTTAGATAGCGATGATGAATACCTTCAACATCATCTATCTACATTTTATGATGAAATTAAAATTAAAAAAAAACCTAAGGGTTTATTTTTTTCTTCCCTAATTATTTATAATAATGGAACAGATATTAACCATCCTATTAAGGAATTAAATACCAATGACACTATTTACAACTATTTATTTAGAGAAGGCATTTACCCCTGTAGGGTTTGCATTGAACGTTCTATTCTTAATGAATTTAAATTCAGATTAGATTCAATAATAGTAGAAGACACCATTCTTTGGTTAGAAATCGCATCAAAATATCCCATTTTTCAAATTAGCAAAAAAACAGTCAACTACTTTCAACATGAAGAGAATTCAGTAAATAAAAAATTTAATCCATGTCAAAAAATGCTAAGGGGATTTAAGAACTTTGAAAAGAACAATCCATTTGTGTACAATAAAATATCAAAAAAATTAAGAACTATTCTAATTAGTGACTTATATTATGGAATGGCTGTATCACATTTAATTAATTCAAAAAGATTTATTGCTTTGTACTATCTTATAATTTCTATAATTATTGATAAAGAATCTAAAAGAAAACATAAAATATTATTAATACTTAAACTTATAACCTTTCAAAAAATGGAAAAAATATTATTTCTAGTTGGCTAATTTGAAAGTAATTCATATCATTCCATCATTAAAAATAGGAGGTGCTGAACGTCTGGCAATAGAAATATGCTCTGAGCTAAACAAAAATAAATCTCTTAAAATTGTTTTAATATCCCTTTCTGAAGTCAATGATTTTATAAATGAACGTTATGATATTGAAATTAAATATATCCCTTCAAAAATTTCATTGTCAATTACGGGGAAAACAAATGTTGAAATATCAATACTGACTAAATTTATTAACGATTTTAAACCTGATATCATTCACACTCATTTATTTGAAGCAGAATTAATTTCTAGATGGAATATTAATGACAAAGCAACTTATTTTACTCATTGTCATGATAATATGAAACAACTTTCAGGTTTAACAAGACATAAATCTATCAAAAAGAACATTACTGATCTGTATGAGAAGAATAGTATAGTTAAAAAATATTTGACATGTGAAAATAATTTCATAGCAGTATCAGAAGATACAAAACAATATTTCTCAGATGTTTTACCTAAAAAACTAGCTAAAAATATTCATTTACTTTCTAATGCTATTAATTATAAAAAATTCCAAAGAAACAACATAAAAAAAGCAAATACATTAAGATTGATAAATATAGGTAGTTTTGCTGCTAATAAAAATCAAACTTTCCTTATTGATGTCATATTAGAGCTCAAAAAAGAAGACTTTCTATGTGAACTTTATCTACTTGGTGAAGGTGAAGAACAACAAAAAGTTAAAAATAAGGCAATTATCAATGGTTTAAAGAACGATATTAAATTTCTAGGTAATGTTAATGATGTTGAAGAACAATTATGGAAAAGCCATTTATATTTACATACTTCAAAATCTGAATCTTTTGGTCTTACAATGTTAGAAGCAATGGCAAGTGGGGTTCCAGTAATTTCTCTTGATGCCAAAGGAAATAGAGACTATATTAAAGATGGCATCAATGGATATATAATTAAAGAAGAAGATCCAAAGTTATTTTCACATAAAATTATAAATATCATTAAAGATGAAAAATTGTATAAAAAACTTTCAGATAATGGACAAGAAACAGCAAAGAGATATGATATTAAAAATTACACAAAAAAGCTGATGAAGCTCTATAAAGAAAGTATATCTTCAACAAATTGAGTGTAGTTCTTATTAGCATTAAACTTTTCTAGCCATGTTTTGTATGCAGACTGTCTTTTTTTGTCTTTATCATCTTTAGATAAAAGAAAATATTCAGTAATTTTTTCTGATACAACATTTGGTTTTGGGTTTTTTTCAATCAAGTACCCATTTTCAGGGTTCACAATTTCTGATGTGCCTCCAACATCAGTAGTTATTACAGGTATTCCAAAACTCATAGCCTCCATTATTGAAACAGGTACACCTTCTGATGAACTTAAATTTATAAATAAATCAGGCTTGCTACTTTGATAAAATTGAAGCACATCTTTGTTAGAAACACTTCCTTTAAATTCATAAGCTACATTATCAAGCAACGAAAATCTAGCTTCTTCTTTAATCGAATTCATTAAATCACCGTCTCCTAAATGAACCCATTTAACTTTTAATTCTGTAATTTGAGAAAGAGATTTGACAATTAACGATACCCTTTTTACAGGAATTAAATTTGAACAGCTAACTAATATAAATTCATTATTGTTTTTGCATTCATTAAACTCTGTTTGTTTAATTATACCTAATCTAGAAAGTTCAAAATTTGTATTATCAACTTTCCAAATCATCGATGCATATTCAATGCCATCTTGAGAAATTGAATAAATTTTATTTAAACCATTTGCGATTATACTCCTATATGGCAAATAATTATACTTACTCTCCTCAAAATAAATATCCCAACGATGTACTCTAGAAATACATTTCATCTTTTCACTTCCCAATTTCATTAATGCCAGCGCAATAGCACTATCGTTCCCCCAATAGCTGTATAGCACCAGAAATTCCGCCTTATAATCATTTATAATTTTACTGTATACATTTTTTAATCGCTTTGCATTAGTCAACGATATAATCATCGTTTTTAAAATGCCAAAAGAAAAACTTTTATCATAAACTTTTTTTATATACTTAATTTCTTTCCAAAAATTATAGTCTAAAAATCCTAGAAGGCTTTTAATTTTTCCAAAACGATTTAATATATATGGAACTCTAATTACTTCTACATTAGATGGACATTTTCTTTTAGAACCTGAATTTACATTATGCGATATAATTATTACTTTATCAAATACTTTTGCTAAATAAATAATTTCAGTTTCAAGAAAAGTTTCTTCCTTTCCATATGGAAACATTTGGGTAAATAATATCAAAACATTGATCTCAGTTTGCATCATACTTTGTTATCGGAACTGGTTTATAAGAAAAAAAATATTAATACTTTTACCACAATAATTTATAATTCAAACATAGCAATTTTATAAACGTGAATAATTACATTTTAGCTGTAAATGACGGTATAGGAAGCTCAGCAGGTTTATTCAAAAATGGAAAAGCAATTTTCTGTTGTGAGGAGGAAAGATTTAACAGAGCAAAAAATTGGTTGGGTTATCCTGAACATGTTATTTCATATATTTTCGCTAACCTCGAAATAGAATTAAATGAAATCGATATGGTAGTTTTAACAAACGAACGAATTATGTCTGAACATTCAAAAGATTCATTTAAAAAGTACTACGATGATAATTTTGAATTAGCAATGAATCATCTAAAAAGTGCCTATCACAGATCAAATAAAAAAATCAAAAGTGTCATTAAAAAATCTCCTTTAGGTTTAATTAATAATTTAAGACAAGAAATATCGAAAAAAAAAGCAATTTGTTTATCAACGGAAAGATTAATTGATTTTGGTTTTAATGAAGCAATTATTAGTAGAGTTAACCATCATATCTGTCACGCATCGTCAGCATATTATGGTTTATCACAAAATACAAATCAAGATTACTTGGTTTTTTCTCTTGATGGAGGAGGAGACGAATTTACGAGTACAGTGTTCTCTGGAACAAATGGAGAATTAAAATTATTATCCGGCTCTGGTTCATTCTCAATAGGAAATATGTATTCAGGAGTTACATACTTTCTGGGGTTTCGTCCTCACGAACACGAGTATAAACTAATGGGACTTGCTCCATATGTTAATCCAACATATTCCGAGGAATATTGTAATTATTTCAGACAATTTATAGATTTAAAAAATGATGAAACTGAGTTTTACAACCCTGAAAATTTAGATTATTCTGTATTTTTTTACAGATTACTTAGTGATTTAAATAGAGATAGATTTGATAATATTGCAGCTGGTCTTCAGAAGTTTACAGAAGAGATTTGTTTAAGATGGATCAAGGGTAACATAAGAAAGTATAATATCAAAAAAATTCTATTATCAGGTGGTGTTTTTATGAATGTAAAAATGAATAAACTGATAGCAGAATTACCTGAAGTTGAATTTGTCGATGTTTTCCCTTCTTGTGGGGATGAATCGAATATTTTTGGAGCAGCCTTTTACACTTACAATAAAAAATTTAAAAAAGAAGTTAGTTTATTATCATCTTATACTCTAGGTACAGATCCAACTAGAGACTTAGAAAATTCATTACAAAAACATTCAGCTAAAATCAATGTTGAAAGTTCTTCAGAAACAAATAAAAAAATTGCTGAATTATTAGCAGACAATAAAATAGTAGCTAGGTGTTCTGGAAAAATGGAATTTGGAGCTAGAGCGTTAGGTAACAGATCAATTATGGCAAATCCATCAAAACTTCAAAATATTACAAAAATCAATCAAGCCGTTAAGAAAAGAGACTTTTGGATGCCTTTTGCCCCAGCAATTTTAATAGACAAAGCCAATGAATATGTGAAAATACCTAATTCTATTAAAGACCATGGGTCTCCATATATGATGTTTGCCGTAGACACTTTAAATGACGACAATAAAAGACAAGAGATAACATGTGGAATACACCAAAGTGACTATACTGCAAGAATTGAAGGAGTAAATAATAAAATATATCCTGATTTTTATAATATTATAGACGAATTTTATAAAATAACAGGTATACCTTGTGTTCTAAACACCTCATTTAACTTACATGGTTTTCCAATTGTAGAAAACAGTGATCAAGCTATCAATGTCTTATTGAATTCAAAAATTGATTACTTAATTATAGATAATAAAATCATTTCAAGGAAATAAAAATTTTTATTTGAATCATAAAAATAAAAATAACTTTGGATAGATTGTTTATCCAAAATTACAAAATAGGAAATATTCCAAAATTAAGGTATAGTAACCCAAGTGAAAGAATCGTAAATAAAACTATTGAACCAATATGAAAATACTTCTCATTGCTCAACATATTTTTCCTATTCAAACTCCTAGAGCTCATAGAACAACTGAATTAGCTAAAGAACTTAGTAGGCAGGGTCATGATGTAATAATTTATGCTGTTTTGGGCAATTATGATTATTCATCATTTTTAAACACATATAACATTGACTTGCGTACAATAAAATTAAAATTTCAAATAAAGGCATTTAATAGCGATGGTTTTCAAAAAAGAAATATTATTGACAGGGTTTTAGGGAAATTGTTAGGGAAATTATTTGAATTTCCAGAGATTGAATTTATGCTAAGGGTCAGAGAAATATTTAAAAAAAAAAACAACTATGACTTACTAATCTCAATTGCAGATCCTCATCATATTCACTGGGGTTGTTCTAAAGCAAAAAAAAAATACCCACTTAACTTCCCAAAAATATGGATTGCTGATTGCGGTGATCCATTCATGGAAAATGGTAAAACTAAGAATCATTTAAATTACTTTAAAAAATATGAAAAAACATTTTGTGAATTATGTGACTATATAACTGTTCCAATTGAAAATGCTAAAAAAGCATATTACCAAGAATATAAACAAAAGATAAAAGTAATCCCTCAAGGGTTCGAATTTAAGAAATATACTTCAGTGGTTTTTGAAAACAAAAATGAAAAAAAAATCAAATTTCTCTATGCAGGGACATTCCTCCCAGATTTGAGAAACCCAAAAAATCTATTAGAATACCTTATATCAATCAATATACCATTCAAATTTTATGTTTTTACACAATTTGACGAATTAATTAAGCCATATGTGAATAAATTGGGTGAAAAGTTGGTAGTGAAAAAATATATTGAAAGGGAGGAATTATTAAGTTTTATGCAGAACATGGACTTTTTAATTAATATTCAAAATAAAAATAACATAACACAACTACCAAGCAAACTGATTGATTATGCAATATCAGGCAAACCTATAATAAATTTAAATCCTGATAAATTAGATTTAGAAATTTTAAATCAATTTTTAAATAAAGACTATAGAAAAAGGTTTGTGGTTGACAACCTCGAACAATACGACATTAAAAATGTAGTAAGCAAATTTATGAAACTTGCTAAAGCATGATACAGAAAATTATAATAATTGATTATGGCATGGGGAACATTCACTCTATATCAAAAAAATTAAAAAGTAAAAAAACTAAAGTTATAATTACAAATAATTCGGATGATATCAAAAGTGCCAACAAAATTATTTTACCAGGTGTGGGGCATTTTGGAAAAGCTATGGATCACTTAAAGCAATTGAATTTAATAGATTCATTAAATGAAGCTGTTTTAGTCGAAAAAAAACCAATTTTAGGGATATGTCTTGGAATGCAATTAATGACCAAAAAAAGTGAAGAAGGAAATGTAGTTGGTTTAGGCTGGTTTGATGCAGAAGTAGTTAAATTTAATAATAAAAACCCCTATAAATACAAAGTACCACATATGGGTTGGAATAATGTAAACGTCAACAAATCAAGTAACTTAATGACTAACATTTCTGAAAACGATGAATTTTATTTCGTTCATTCTTATCATGTAATATCTAATAACAATGATGTTCTAACCACTACAAATTACGAGTCTAATTTTGTTTCTGCTATAGAAAAAGAAAATATTTTTGGAGTTCAGTATCACCCTGAAAAAAGCCATGACGCTGGACAATCTCTTTTAACAAATTTTATCGACTTATAAATCAATTAAATGTACCGACCACGAATTATACCCGTACTATTACTAAAAGGAGAAGGTTTGTACAAATCTGTAAAGTTTAAAAAATTTAATTATATAGGTGACCCTATAAATGCTGTAAAATTATTTAATGACCTTAAAGCAGATGAACTTACTTTTTTAGACATAAATGCTACTAATGATAAGCGTACAATTTCTATTGATTTAATAAAAGACATTGGAGAAGAAGCTAACATGCCGTTCGCTGTTGGAGGTGGAATTAAGTCAATTAAATATATCGAAAAAGTTATTAAAGCTGGTGCTGAAAAAGTAGTTATCAATACGCATGCTATTAAAAACCCTTACTTTATAAAAGAGGCATCTAATTATTTCGGTTCATCAACAATATGTGTTTGTGTTGATGTGAAAAAGAATTTATTTGGAAAACAAAAAATATATTCAAATGCAGGTACTAAAATATCTTCCTATAACATATTAGACTTTTGTAAGTTAATGGAACAAAATGGTGCTGGAGAATTAATCATTCAATCTGTAGACAAAGATGGCACCATGGAAGGGTATGATACCAACTTGTTAGCTTCGGTAAGCAAGCACGTAACTATCCCAATCGTTGGACTGGGAGGTGCAAAAAGTCTAAATAACTTAAAAAGAGCTTATGATCTATGTAACCTAAATGGACTCGCTGCGGGAAGTTTATTTGTGTACCAAGGAACAAAAAAAGGGGTGCTGATCAACTACCCAGAGAAAAATGAAGTTAGCTTTACATCATGAATAATAAGGACTATCAAATTTGTAAAAGATGTGTAATGGACACATCAGATGCTGATATTGAGTTTGATGCATTGGGTATTTGCAACCATTGTAAAGATTTTGAAAAAATATTAGTCAAACCACGTTATTCAAAAAAAGAATCTGAATCTAGATTAAATTCTATTTTAGAACAAGTTAAGTCTAAAGGTAAAAAGACCGAGTTTGACTGTTTGGTTGGAATAAGTGGTGGAGTAGACAGCTGCTACACCGCGTACCTATGTAAAAAGTGGGGTCTTAAACCCCTATTATTACACATGGATAACGGTTGGAACTCAGAAATTGCTGTTAAAAATGTGAAAAATATTGTCAAAAATCTGGGCCTCGACTATCAAAGTTATGTGTTAGATTGGAATGAATTTAGAGAAATTCAATTAGCATTTTTAAAATCATCTATTGTTGATTTAGAAATGCCTACTGATATTGCCATTGCTGCAAGTTTATACAAAACAGCTAGTAAATACGGCATAAAACACATTATTTCAGGTGGCAACTATTCGGGAGAAGGAATTCTGCCATTGTCTTGGGGATACCATGTACTAAAAGATGAAAAACTTTACAGATGTATTGTGAAAAAGTATAGTAAAATGAAGCTCAAAAAAGTACCACTTGTGGGATTACGTGGAGAGATCTACTATAAATTTATAAAAGGTATTAAGACCGTTTATCCTTTAAATTTTATAGAATACAATAAAGATAAGGCTAGAGAATTTCTAAAAATTGAACTTGGCTGGCAAGACTATGGAGGTAAACATCATGAATCAAAAATTACTGCTTTTTGGCAATCATTTGCCATGCCAACAAAATACAATATGGATTATCGCAGAGCAACCTATTCATCTCAAATTGTTAGCGGTCAATTAAATAGAGAAAAAGCATTAGAAAACTTAAGAACTTTACCTTACAATGAAGAAACGGTACGACAGGACAAAAAATATATTGCAAAAAAATATGGAATTTCTCATTCGGAATTTGAAAAATACCTGTCAATGCCACCAAAAACTTACAGGGATTTCCCAAACAATAAGAATGTTATAGAACTTTTTTATGCATTGTATAGAAAATTTATAGGCTAAATATCTACTGATTTATGTGCGGTATCTCTGGTTTTATTTCCAAAAATTTCGATAAAGCTGATTTAGTTAGAATGACTAAATCGCTGAGCCATAGAGGACCAGACGCATCAGGGCAATTTTTTGATTCTGAAAAGGGAATAGCACTGGGCCATAGGAGATTAAGCATTTTAGATCTAAGTGATACGGCTAACCAACCTATGTCTTCACATTGTGGTAGGTATGTCATGGTTTATAATGGAGAAGTTTACAATTTTAAAGAGATTGCTAACAGATTAAAGAAAACGAATTGGAAAACAAGTTCAGATTCAGAAGTTATTTTGGAGGCCTTTGTAGCATGGGGAATCGATTTTATTCATCAGTTAAATGGTATGTTTGCTATTGCTATTTATGACAAAAATGAAGATAAACTTTTTCTTTTTAGAGACAGAATGGGGATTAAACCGCTGTATTATTTTTATAATGAAAAAGACCTCATTTTTTCAAGTGAATTGAAAGCGATTTGTGCTATTAAAAAAAAACTTAGAAACTAATGATAATGCCATATACGCCTACTTACATTTAGGCTACATACCAAGTAATCAAACCATTTACAATCAAGTATTTAAAATAAGTCAGGGCTGTTTTTTAACTTATCAAAAAGACGAAATTTCAAAAGAATCTTATTGGAATGTAGAAAAAAAAGTAAAAAAAGAAGTAAATCGAAATTTCACTAAAAGTAAACAAGAACTAAAATTATTGTTACAAGAATCCATTGAAAAAAGATTGATAAGTGATGTGCCTATTGGTACGTTTCTAAGTGGTGGAATAGACTCCTCCATTGTAACTGCTGTTGCACAAGATGTAAATAATTCTCCTGTTAATACGTTTTCAATTGGCTTTGATGATAAAAAACATAATGAAAGTATTCATGCAAAAAAAGTAGCCAATTACTTAGGTACCCATCACAGCGAATTCATACTAAAAGAACAAGACGCCATAGGTGAAATAGAAAATATTATAAATCATTTTGATGAACCTTTTGCGGATTCTTCTGCTCTTCCCACTATGCTAGTTTCAAAAATGGCAAGAAGACATGTTACCGTTTGTTTATCTGGAGATGGAGGAGACGAATTGTTTATGGGATATGGAGCATATAAATGGGCTAAGAGGATTAATAATCCCATTTTGAGGACACTACGTTTACCTATATCAAAGTTGCTGTATATATCTTCCAGAAATAGAAACAAAAGAGCAGCTCAAGTATTTAATAGCCCCTTTAAAAACTGGAAAAGTCATATATTTTCTCAGGAACAGAATCTATTTTCTGAACTAGAAATTAATGAACTCCTTAAAATGAATCATGATAACCTAATCGTTAATAATTTAAATTCAACTGTAGAACTAAAACGAAAATTTTCTCCCTCTGAACAACAAGCTTTTTTTGATTTAAACTATTATTTAATTGATGATCTTTTGGTTAAAGTAGATCGTTCATCTATGTATTCTTCTTTAGAAGCACGAGTGCCTTTATTAGATCATAATGTTGTAGAATTTGCGCTAAACCTAGACCAAAAGTTCAAAATAAATAAAGGGGAACAAAAGTACATCCTAAAAGAGTTGACTTACGATTACATCCCTAAGAAAATAATGGAAAGGCCAAAATGGGGGTTTTCCATTCCACTTGAAAAATGGTTAAAAAATGAACTAAATTATTTAATTACAAAATATCTAAACGAAGATTCCTTAACTAAAACCAATATTTTAAATAAAATTGTCGTTTCAAACCTGTTAAAAAGATTTCATAACGGAGAATCATATCTTTATAATCGAATTTGGAGTCTAATTATACTCCAAAGATTTCTTACTAAGCACCTTGATTCCTAGATTGTTTAAAAACTAAATAAATCATACTAAAGAAGAAAGGAACTAGAGGGGTTTTATACCGCACTAGTGCCCCAAAATTGGTACCGGCAATACCCACTCCAAAAGCAAACAAAAGAGAAAAAATAAAACAATAAAGTAAAAAAGGTTCATTCCATAATATTCTTAGCAGCCTAATAGGAGAAGTACGAACTAAAATCGTAATGGTAAAAAATGATCATTATCGTATTTTCTATTACAGAAAGCACCATGGTTGGACTTCCTATTTCCCAAAATAAAGGGCGAAATAAAGCAGTGAAAATTGCCAATGGAGCAACAGAAATAAGTCCTCCAAATGAACCGTCTAACTCTCCAATATTATAATTATTACCTCCGTATTGATCTTCCCTCAATAAGTCTTCTTGAATCACTTGAGCTTGCTGAATGGCCGAATCCATATCTCCATAAACTCCAATTACGGACGATAAGTTTTGAGAAATATAGAAAGCTGACAACACTATAAAACCAAAAATTACCGGAAAAACAAATACTTTAATTAAACTGGATTTTATGTTTTTTAAATAAGCACTATTTATCCACAGTAACATTCCAGGTATTAGTGAAACAATGATATAAGCTTTTATATTTATAATCAAAAAGGCATTTAATAACATAAAAATGAAATTCCGAAAAAGTTTCTTTCTAATGATAAATATGTGATAAAAATTTGAGGTAATCCAACATGTTGCACCTAGAACATAACTATCTTTCATAACACCTCCTCCCCAAAAAATTAAGGATGGTAAAAAAAGAATTAAATAGGCAAATATTCTCGAATTTCCAGTATATAGCGTGTTAAATAGTCTGTACAACTTCCATATACCAATGTAAGAGAAACAAGCTGTGAGAAAACTGGTTATAAAGAAACTTTTAGCTCCCAAAAAGTATAATGGGACGGAAAGACGAGAAACTGAAAATGTATTTGGATCCTTCCACATGTAATGAGGAGGAAAACCGGTTCCAGCATTAAAACTTTGCCATGAATTAAAATAACTATCTGTGTTAAATAAAACAGCTAGACCTTTTTCAATGTCCTGTTCTATTAAATTACCTATCGCTTGAGTACCTAAAAAATAATTTACGGTATCACCCCCTTCATAATAAAAAAGATAGATAATACAAAAACCAGTAACTCCTAATAGTTTAAATAATAATCCGTAATTAAAATAGTTGTATTCATCATATTTTTTTATATAAAATGTCTTAATTATAGAGCTAATTGTAAAAATTAACAAAATGTATAAAGGAACTAAGAAAAGTTCATTTTGTGATGTGAATTGGTTTATGCTTTGCAAATCAAAGTACTTTGTAAAGCTAAATTAAGATTTTTATTTGATAAATAATAGATTTGCGGTATTGAAAAATCAAAAACATATTGTTTATTGCTCGTATGATGGACTACTTGATTCCTTAGGAAGGTCTCAAATTTTACCTTATTTAGAAGGTCTCAATAAAAACTCAAAATGCAAGTTTACCATTATTAGTTTCGAGAAAATTCATGATCAAAATGAGTTTAAAAAATTTAAAGAATTTTTAACCTCAAAAGATCTAGATTGGATACCGCTTAACTACACCAAAAAACCACCCATACTATCTACCATTTGGGATATTCTTAAATTAAGAATAAAGCTAAAAAAAGTTCTCAAAACCCAAAAAATAGATCTCATCCATTGCAGAAGTTACATTACTTCATTGGTTGCCCTTAGTTTTAAAAAAAAGTATGAAATTCCATTTATTTTTGACATGCGAGGATTTTATGCTGATGAAAGAGTGGATGGAAAACTTTGGAATAAGAATAAATTTCCTTTTAATATAATTTACAGCTACTTTAAAAAGAAAGAAACAGCATTTTTACAATATGCTGATTACACTATTAGTTTAACACAAAATGGTAAAAAAGAAATAAAATCGTGGGAACTGCCAAATCAATCTCCAATTTCAGTAATACCATGTTGTACTGATGAAAAATTATTTAACAAAGAAAATGTGAAAAGCATAAGAAATGATATAGGTTTTGTTGAAGATGACTTTGTAATTTCCTATGTGGGATCAATTGGCACTTGGTACATGATAAATGAGATGCTTGATTTTTTTCAAAGAACTTACAAACAAAATACCAAAAGCTAAATTTCTATTCATTACAAAGGATGACCCAAAATTAATTTTGAAAAAAGCTGACGAAAGGAATATTGATATTAAAACAATTAAAATTCAACCGTCATCAAGAGAAATGATGCCATCTTACATTGGCGCAAGTAACTTTTCGATATTTTTTATTCTCCCAGTTTTTTCTAAAAAAGCATCATCTCCTACTAAAATGGGAGAAATCATGAATTTAGGGATTCCAATTATTTGCAATTCTGGTGTTGGAGATGTAGATGAAATTATGAATGAATGCATGCCTGAACTACTAATTAATAACTTCTCTAAAAAAGAATACAGAAGAATAATAAATTTCATAGGAAATAACCCAACGATAAATGGAGATAAAATAATTAGTACTTCTAGGGAATATTACTCATTAATAAAGGGAGTCAAAAACTACGAAAAAATTTATAATTCAATAAAATTATTTAAATAAAAGATAGGATTTTGATAAATTTTAATTTGTTGTATGAAATTTATTATCTAAATGAATAAAAAGAAATTAATAAATTACTTTACCATTATTAAATATAAGTTCCTGATGAAAAAATTCAAGCCTATAATTATTATTATTTTAGTTCTTTTTATTTTTATTTCTGGAACCTATTCAGGTATTTATTTACATCGCGAATATAACTTCACAAGTTTAAAAGTTTTTCTAGTTGATAAGTTTAGAGTTAATAATTTTTTAAGAGGTTTTAAGGGGAAGCCAGAAAATTTAAAATTAATAATTAAAGATAAAGACTTAAAGACAATACATGAATATAGAAAAACTGCAATTAAAAATGGTGTTATTTCTGAAAATTTGAAAAATTATTTTGAAGCTAAATGCATATTTAATACAGATACTTTTCCTGCTAAAATTAAAATTAAAGGCGATTTCCCTGACCACCTTGCTGGTGAAAAAATCTCATTTAGAATTAAATTAAAAAATAAAAAACTTATCAAAGGGATGTCATCTTTCTCTATTCAAGACCCAAAAACTAGAAATTATATATATGAATGGGTTTTTCATCAATTTTTTAAATTAGAAAAAATTACTTCCTTAAAATATTTCTTTTTGAATGTTATTGTTAATGATGAAGAAAAAGGAATATATGCAATAGAAGAATTTTTTAATAATGATATGCTGATCTCTAATAAAAAACAAATATCACCTATTATTAAAATATCTGAAGAAAATCTTTTCTTTGAGAATAACTGTACTCATTGCAAAGATCATAATGAATTAGTAGATGAACTTTATTTAAAAAATGATATTCAATTTTATAATAAAAAGTCGGTTTTAAAAGATTCTAATCAAAGAAAGTTATTTGTTGAAGCTAAAGAATTACTTTCAAAATTTAGGTCTGGTGATTTAACTACTCATCAAGTTTTTAATATTCAAAAAACTTTCAAAAACATATGCAATTTCTGACTTATTGCATAGTCCACATTCGCTTACCTGGAATAATTGTAGATTTTATTACAATCCAAATGAAAAACTTCTTGAAATGATCCCTTATGACAGCAATAGTGGTGATTTCAATTCAGAAAATACTATCACATCTTATGATTTGTTTTTTGGAGATGAAGGAATGTATTTATTTAATCAACAAATTTTTAACGATTCAATTTTTCTGAGTTCATATTTTTCACAACTTAATATTATTTCAAATAGAAAATTCTTAAGTGATTTTTTTTCTAAAATTAATCATAATCTTCAGAAGCAAATAGATATTTTGTGTATTGATGATTATGATTTTAATTATGATTTAAGAAATAAAATTTTTAATAGACAATTAAGTTTACAAAGATTTCTAGACGAACCAAATGCATTATCAATAAGAATTACTGATTGTAATAAACTAGAAGTTGGTAATAAAACCACAAAACCTCTAATAATTTATAGTGTAATTAATAAAAAAAAATGAACAATTATTACAAAACTCTTTTGTTTTAAACCCAAAGAAACAAATTTCTGAAATTAATTTTCAAAGAACTAATATTTCTAATTTCTCAAAAGACGAAAACCTGTTTTTTGAGTATAGCATTATTGGCTTAAACAAAAGGTATAGAATGGAAATAAAGTTATTCTGACGAATAATTAATTTTAAAAATTATTTAGCAATTTAAACATGATGATACTTCTCCCCTCTCAAAATCGAAAATCCCCTGTAAAGCTGCTCTTTAAAAATTAGCCTTACCATTTGATGAGAAAAGGTCATTTTAGAAAGGCTTAATTTAGAATTAGCTCTTTTATAAACCTCATCATAAAAACCATAAGCTCCTCCAATTACAAAGACCAATGATTTTAGACCACAATTCATTTTTTGTTGAAGAAACTCAGAAAATTGAAGAGAGGAATATGATTTACCCTTATCATCAAGTAAAATAACATGGTCACTATTTTCTAGTTTTCCCAAAATCAATTGACTTTCTTTTTTCTTGAGCTCACCTTCGCTCAGCTTTCCTGCTTGTTTTATCTCTTTAACAATGATTTCCTCAATCTTAATGTAATGCGATAATCGCTTTTCATACTCCCTCTCTCCTTCCAACAAATATTTTGTATTGGTTTTCCCTACCACAATGAGCTTAATTTTCATTTTTCAAATGTAATGGAATTACCAAACAAAAATATAGCTTTGCATCATGACCATACCACAATTTGTTCAATTAGCCATCCAGGAAGACATCAAAGTAGGAGATCATTCTGCATTAGCCTGTATTCCTAAGAATGCTAAAGGGGAAGCTCAACTGTTGGTAAAGGGAGAAGGTATTATTGCAGGAATAGAAATAGCCAAACAAATTTTTGCTGAATTTGATCCTTCATTTGAATTTGAGAAGTGTTCATCAGATGGAGATTTCATTAAAAAAAGGAGATATTGCTTTTAGAATTCATGGATCATCTCAATCGTTGTTAGGAGCGGAACGTTTGGTGCTTAATGTAATGCAGCGTATGAGTGCCATTGCTACACTAACGCATAAATATGTTAAAGCCTTAGAAGGATTGCCCACTAAGGTATTAGACACCCGAAAAACAACCCCTTTAATTCGCTTTTTGGAAAAAGAAGCGGTTAGGATAGGTGGCGGTGTTAACCACAGAATGGGATTGTATGATATGATCATGCTTAAAGACAATCATATAGATTTTGCTGGTGGTATAGCAGAAGCTATTCAGCTAACAAGAAAATATTTATCAAAAGAGAAATTAGATCTTAAAATTGAGATTGAAACACGTGATTTAATAGAAGTAAAAGAAGTACTTAAAGTGGGTAATATTCAACGCATCATGTTGGATAATTTTAGTTATTCAGATTTGACCACAGCGGTGAAATTAATTGAAGGGAAATATGAAACAGAAGCTTCGGGTGGAATTAATTTAGATACAGTGCGGCATTATGCTGAATGTGGTGTGGACTATGTCTCCGTAGGAGCCTTAACCCACTCTGTACACAATATGGATTTAAGTTTAAAAGCGATTTAAAGATGAAGAAAGTATTAATATGTGTGGGCACACGACCAAATTTTATAAAAGTTACTCGTTTTAAAAAATTAGCTTCAATATATAATCTGGAAATTAAGTTACTACATACTGGACAACACTTTGACCATCAAATGAGTAAGGTGTTCTTTGATGAGCTTAAACTAGATAGTCCAGATATTTATTTAGATGCTAAAGGAGCTACTCAAATTGAGATGATGGCTGATATCATGGTGAAATTTGAAAAAGAATTACAACACTATCAACCAGATATGGTCTTAGTTCCTGGAGATGTTAATTCCTCTACGGCATGTGCACTAGTAGCATCGAGAAACAACATTAAACTAGGTCATTTAGAAAGTGGTTTACGCAGTTTTGACAGAACTATGCCAGAAGAAATTAATAGAATATTGATTGATGATTTAAGTGATTTTTTCTTTGTCACCGAACAGAGTGGCCTTGATCACCTCAAAAAAGAAAATAAAAGTGAAGAACAAATTCATTTTGTGGGCAACACCATGATTGACTCATTAGTGGAATTTAGATCCCATATTGAAAAAAGCTCGATTTTAGATGAAATAAATAGTCCCTCCAACTATGCTTTGATGACATTTCATCGACCATCTAATGTAGATCAATTTAACACTCTGACAGAACTCGTAAGAACGATCCAATTGTGTGCTAAAAATATTTCTGTAGTACTACCCCTTCATCCTAGAACTAAAAAGTCACTACAAAAACATGAACTATGGAGTGATTTTGAACAAATTCCTAACTTAATTTTAACCGATTCATTGGGATACCTGGATTTCATGAAATTAGTAACCAATGCAGATATTGTGATTACTGATTCAGGAGGTATACAAGAGGAAACTACCTATTTACAAATTCCATGTATTACGGTAAGAGAAAATACGGAAAGACCCATCACCATTACACTGGGTAATAATGAACTAATTGAATTAGATGCTATTAAGATTAACCAACGAATGATTGAAAAATTTAATAATTGCAAAAAAGGTAAAATCCCACCTTTATGGGATGGTCATGCAACAGAACGCATCTTAGACGTAATTGCCAATTCATGAACCGGTTAAAAAGTGTATTCTTTAATCTGAAAAAGTTTCTTGATCAAATCCCCCTCCCCGGTTTTGAAGGCATATCCATACTTAATCTATTTCAATTCTTGAAAGAAGTTTTTCAAAAAGGAAATTTTGCGTTACGAAGTGCAGCTGTTTCTTTTCGTTTTTTTATTGCCCTCTTTCCAACGCTTATTTTTTTACTCTCTCTTATTCCCTATTTACCTATAGAAGGCGTAAAGGATAACTTATTAGTTATGTCCGCTGAACTCATGCCTGCCGTAATTTATGATGTATTTGAATCCACGGTTAATGGACTTTTTACTAGACGTTATAATGCGTTACTAAGTATTGGGTTTGTACTATCAATCTATTATGCTTCCTCTGGTATTAATACGTTGTTGACTGCGTTTTCACAGTCCTATCAAATTAAACTTCAAAACAGCTACGTCAAGCAACAAATTTTATCGCTCGGCATTTTTCTTCTCATCATACTTATTTTCTTATCTGCAATTGCTCTTTCTATCTTTGGTAATTACTTAGCCAGCCATTTACATAGTAGTGGTATTGTGTATCTTTTGGATGTATTCCAAATCTTACTTCAAGTTCTGTTTGTGACATTTGGAATTGCCATTCTCTATCACTTTGGAAATCCGCATACTCGTAAATTTAAACTAATCAATGCAGGTACCCTATTTGCTACCATCGTTGTGTTTTTGGCCACAAAAGGATTGTCTTTCTACTTCAGTAATTTTAATGTATATAACAAAATATATGGATCCATAGGTTCTCTACTTATTAGCCTTATATGGCTAAATGTGGTAAGCTATGTACTAATTATTGGCTTTGAACTCTATACAAAAGCCAGTGAGATCAAAAAAAGATACAGCTCAGACCTAAAGTCCTAGCATATCTTCCTTCAAGCTGTCATCTGCTGGGTTTCCACCCAACCAAATTCCAAATAATGCTTGTTTGAAAGGTAGTCCTGAAAATTTACCTCTTTCTTTTCCATTTTTATACAGATAAACGGCATCTCCAGCGTGGTAATTCAGCAATATTTCATCTCCTTTTACAAATTCATCACTGAGGTATTTTTTGAAATTGGCTACATCTTCAGGAGATGATTTTCCAGCTGTTGAATTTTTGAATCCATCTTCTAACGCTTCTGTAAAATTCTCTCTAGTCACCATGGATGATACGATGACAATTCGAATACCCATTTCTTCATCAGCCATAATCACTTTATCAGCATCATTTGTATTTGCTTTTACATACAATGCTCCAACATATAGATCAAGAAAACTATACTTTTCTCTTAGTCCACCTCCATTTAGAACGGTATTTTGATTATTTATAGTCATAGTAGTAGGGAAGGGAACGTCCTCGATTTCTTTGGTTTGTGCCTCTGAGGTATGACTGGAAGCTATCATCATTGCAATCAGGAATGGTTTAAAAATTTTCATGTTTTTTTAATTAATATTTTGAATTAGTCTAATTTAAATGAAATTTTTAGCATTTCACAAAACTTAAACAAATCTAATGCCAAGATTTTACGTACCATCAATAGAAAATGAAGAATTAGAACTCTCTGAACTAGATTCTAAGCATGCTATACGTGTGTTAAGATTAAAAGAGGGTGATGATATTACCATTATGGATGGTAAGGGTATTTTGGCTGAAGGAGTGATTATAGATGTTCATGTGAAAAAGACCAAAGTCAAGGTCAACAGAGCTGATTTTTATGACCCCCCTTTAAAATTGATTTTAGCGTTATCTCCTACTAAAAGTAACGACCGTAATGAATGGATTATAGAGAAAGGAACGGAAATTGGTATGACGGATTGTTTTCCTATTTTTACCCATCATTCTGAGCGCAGAAAGTGGAATACAGATCGTATGCAAAAAATTGCAGTCTCGGCCATGAAACAATCTGGAAACCCGTGGCTACCTAAACTTCATAAAGCACAGTTATTTGATGATTTTGTGACCACTGTTCCATTTGATGGAGTAAAGATGATAGCACATTGTAGTGAAGGACAAAAAACACGTTTAAATGAATTGGCCAATCCGCTAAAAAACCAACTGATACTAATAGGACCTGAAGGGGATTTTTCAATTGAAGAAATTGAAAAGGCAAAACAGCATAACTTCCAATTTGTAGATCTAGGTGATTTAACGCTAAGAACCGAAACTGCTTGTATTTCGGCACTTAGTGTAATGAAATTAGGTTAATCCAATACTAAATTCCCGTGTAGTTTTGAGGCGTAATTTGATGTAACTCCTCTTTTAAAGCAGAAGAAACATCTAGATTGGAGATAAATGTTTGAATGGAAACTGCTGTGATTTGCTCATTACTTCTAGTCAAATCTTTCAGCATTTCGTAAGGATTGGGAATACCTTCTCTTCTTAAAATAGTTTGTATAGCTTCAGCCACCACTGCCCAATTATCTTCTAAATCTTGTTGTAGAGCAGATTCATTTAATAATAGTTTTCCTAGTCCCTTTTGAATAGAAGATAAGGCTATAATACCATGCCCAATGGGCACACCTATATTCCGTAAGACTGTACTATCTGTTAAGTCTCGTTGTAATCGGCTGATTGGTAATTTAGCGCTTAGGTGTTCAAATACGGCATTAGCTAACCCTAGATTTCCTTCTGCATTTTCAAAATCAATTGGATTTACTTTGTGAGGCATGGCTGAAGATCCTACTTCTCCTTTCTTAATTTTCTGTTTAAAATAATCCATTGAGATGTAAGTCCAGATATCTCTGCATAAATCAATCAAAATAGTATTGATTCTTTTTAGCCCATCAAATAAAGAGGCCATGTGGTCGTAATGTTCTATTTGGGTAGTAGTCGCAGATCTGGATATCCCTAATTTATCTCGTAAAAAATCATTTCCAAAAGTGGCCCAGTCAACATCAGGATAAGCTACATGGTGAGCATTAAAATTTCCGGTAGCTCCACCAAATTTACCGGCATACGTCACCGCTTTTAACATTTTCATTTGTTCTTGTAATCGTTCTACAAACACATGAATTTCTTTTCCTAATCTAGTAGGAGATGCTGGTTGACCATGGGTTTTGGCTAACATAGGAATGTGAGACCATTCCTTTGCTAAAGAGGAAAGGCTACTTATCAATTTATTGATGGAAGGAAAATAGGTTTCCTCCATGCAGTCTTTGAGTGACATCGGAATAGCCGTATTGTTGATGTCCTGAGAAGTAAGACCGAAGTGAATAAACTCTTTGGATGCTCCCCAGATGGAATCCTCCATTTTTTCTTTGATGAAATACTCAACCGCTTTTACATCATGATTGGTTACTTTTTCAATTTCCTTAACCTTTCTAGCATCATCGTCATTGAAGTTTTGGTACAGAGACCTTAAGGCATCAAATAGATTACGATCCACATTTTCTAGTTGTGGCAGGGAAGATTCGCATAAAGCAATAAAATATTCTACTTCCACTTTAATTCTATACTTTATTAAGGATGCCTCAGAAAAATATTGGACTAAATTTTCAGTCTTACTTTGGTATCTACCATCTATCGGACTTATAGCATGTAAGGAATCAGGCATGGATTTCATTTTAGGCTTACAAATTTAACAATATGAACTACACATCACCACATTTATCAATTCATATTATATTTATTTAAAAATGGATTCATTCAAATCATGATAAAAGATTTCACCCTTGGTATTCGTTGCTATGTAGAGGCCTGGAAATTTCTTTTTAAGAAAAACTTTTGGTGGTATGCTTTAATTCCTTTGGTGGTGTTTTTAGGCATTTTTTACTTAGGAAACCTTCTTAAAGATGTAAACTACTTCTACCTTCCTAGTAAAGAAGATGGAATGGGTATTAGTATAGCCTTCTATTTTTTAGATGGTATTATTCTACTAATTGCATTTGCTCTACTCAATTTCACCCGGTACATCATGTTGGCATTTGTTTCACCTGTTCTGTCTGTAGTATCCCAACGAACTGAAAAATTATTGAATGACAAAAAGTATGGCTTTTCATTTCGTCAAATTATAAGAGATGTAAAACGAGCATTAAAACTCATATCCAGAAATTTGATTGTGGAAGCTTTAACAATATTGGGCATAATAGCTCTTTTTTGGTTGATTAATTTCTTTTTGAAAGAGTATGAGAGTATTTTAAATGCATTAGAAAATGTACTCATTATCATCATTGGATTTTATTATTATGGGTTTTCCTTCATGGACTACAATCTTGAGAGATGGAAAATCGATGAAAAAGAAAGTATAAAATTTGTGAGAAAGCACAAAGGATTGGCATTGTCTATAGGTGCAGTTTTCACACCCATATTTCACTACCTCAATCAGTTCATATCCTCATACAGTCAAACTACATCAAATGATTATGAGTTTTTAGTGATTGTATTTTTGTGTGCATTAATTAGTGCTTTATTACCCATTTGGTCAATGGTAGCCAGTACCCTAGCTATGGAAAAAATCACTTATTTGGATGTTAATTTCCCTAAAATTGAAGAAAATCCTTAATTTTAGTTCAGTGAAAAATCCAATATCATTTTATAGAATTTTTATTTCTTTTTTGTTTTTGACAGGGCCTATTACCACAATGAGTCAGGATAATAGTTTTTTTGAAAAAACTAAAATTCAACATAAAATAAATGAGGCGCGTCACAATTTTATCCAAGGAAATTTGAAGTCAGCTTTATTAAATTACAAGGAAGCAATAGCACTAAATCCATCTAATGTAAAAGCCGAATATGGGCTAGCAGAATGTTATTATAAACTCCAAAACTATAAGAAAGCCAAATTTCATGCTGAAAAAGCATATCTAGCTGATCCCAAAATAGATGATGATATACTATTCTTACTAGGAAGGACTTATTTTAGATTAAATGAGATCACAAAAGCAAAACAAAAGTTGAGTCAATTTAAGGAAATGACGAAATCTAAATCCAAACTTAAAGATTATGGTGTAGACTTAAAATTAGCTCAAATTGCATATGCTGAAACGGCAAAAGTGAACGAAAAGATTGTGATTGAGAACATGGGAAATATACTCAATTCAAGTGCACCCGAATTTGCCCCTGCCATTAGCAACGATGGAAAATATTTACTTTTCACTTCTCGAAGAGCAGATACTAAGGGAGGTGGAATTGATCATTATTTTGACCACAATTATTTTTCAGATATATATCTTTCAAAATGGGATGCCAATACCAAGACTTGGTCTGAACCATCCAACCTACTTGGGAAAATGAATACAGAATTTCACGATGGAAATTTGAGTTTTACAGCTGATAACTCTATTCTTATCTACAGAAACATTTACAATGTGACTAGAAGCGGTGATATCTACCAATCCTCTTACAGTGGAGACGGGAATTGGGGTACACCTAAACCCATACTACATCGAGACAAAGCCATTAGCCATAAAATAAACTCCTCATACTTTGAAAGTTCTGCGAGTATGACTGAAGATGAAAAATACATCTACTTTGTCTCTGAAAGACCAACTGGAAAAGGACAAACAGATATTTATTATGTAGAAAAAAAAGGCAAATCTTATTCTGAACCTGTTCCAGTTGGAGATCACATCAATACAGCTGGGGATGAAAAATGCGTATTCATTCACCCTTCTGGAAAGGTGCTGTTTTTTACTTCAAACGGTAGAATTGAAAGTATGGGGAGTTATGATATTTACTATTGTACCAAAGACGAAAATGGACAATGGAATAACCCTATAAATATGGGAGCCCCTATTAACACTTCGTTGGAAGAAAAAACAATTAATGTCTCTAAGGATGGGAAAACAGCATATATAGGTGCTTATTATGACATCAAAAATCAAGGAGATGCGGACTTGTATCAGATTGATATTTCTTCTTTTAATTTTAATGTAGAATAGCATCATCATGAAAAAATTCACTTTGACACTTTGCTTATGGTTAACCTTTTCAATGTCCTTTTCTCAGGATGATCAAGATTATACCAACGGAAATCAGTATGTTATTTCAAGATATGACGGAGGCGAATATATAGGTGAAATCATTTCTGACGATGGTAGAGAAATCTTAATTATCACTCAGTCAATAGGTAAAATATATATCCGAAAATCAATGATCTCCAGCATAAAAAAAATCGAAAATGGAGAAATAACCTACGATGAAGATTACAAAGCTACTGGACCTTTCACCACTAGATATTATTTTACGAATAACGCATTACCAATTAAGAAAAATGAAAACTATGCCATGATAAATCTTTTTGGTCCAGAGATTCAACTTTCTGTAACTAATAGTACATCTATTGGAATTATGGCCTCCTGGATAGCAAGCCCGATTGGAGTTGTATTAAAACAACAATTACTTTCTAAAAATACTTTTCATCTGTCATTAGGTACGATTATGGGAACCTCTGGCTACATTGAACAAGGAAGTATTTTTGGCGGATTACACTGGTTAACCGCTACTTTTGGAGATCGATCGACTAATATCAGTTTTTCTGGTGGTCTGGGATACATGAAATGGCCAAGTGCACAAAACTCATCTATTATGAACAATCAACGAAGAATCGGAGAAAATTATGGATATGATTTCAATGATGAGTCACACCCATACTATGTGCCTGAAAATCCATATGATACTACGACCACATCATACAACTCTATTTGGGGATGGGGTGGATATTATGGATATGATAGAAGAGAACAAGCGCTTAGAGACGAACTATACGCTACTAACTATTATTCCAATTTTAATACGGAAATATTTCAATTCAAAGATTTTCAACTGGCCAGTCTGTTTAGTATTTCTGCCATCACTCCTATTGGCAAAAAAGCCAGTTTTATTTTTGACTCTATGATCATTAGTCGAAACAAGAAACAGTTAAAATATACTGGTGAAAGAGAAATAGACATAGATTATACCGTTTATAATACGCTGACAGGTCTAGATGACCAATATGATCAAACTATTTTAGTAGGAACTGATCCAGTCATTTCAGACGACACTTATAATCACACCACGCTAATTTTTATGCCTGCAGTTCGATTCAGTAAAAGTTTTGAAAAGGCATTTCAGATATCGCTCGCTGGTTTTATTGATATTCATGAACTGAATGGTACTATTTCAGCCCCAGTCCCTACCATTTCTTGGTTGAGGAAATTTTAATTCGTTTTTTTATCCTTGCTCAAAATAATGTTAGTTATTTGTACTGTCGTCATGAATAAATTTACATATATATCATTAGTAATAGTCTTACTAGTTTCTTGTGGTAATCAAAAATCAAAAAATCTTAGTTACCAGGAACTTAAAATTTTGAATAAATTCCCAGTTGAAGGTGAATCTAAAAAAGTGATGTTTGTTTATGATCACGATACTATTGAAACTAAGGTTAAAAAGAATCAAAATTGTTATTTCGTAAATAATAAAAGGGGCAAAAGAATTCTCAGAAAAAAAAAGTTTAGGTTAACTCCTATACTTTCTGAAAATGAGCTAAAAGCCGCAGAATCAATCATTGCATTAAATAACAAGTTCAGAGAAAACGAATTGATTGCAATCAATACTGAAATCTTAATAATAGACAACTGTACTTTTCTTTTTCAAGAAGAAGTAAACAAGAATCTTATTGAATCAAATAAAAGAAGAGATGGTTTAATTCTTCAATTATTAAAACATAAAACAAAATTTTCAATTAAAGCTCTAAAAGCAGAAAGTTTTGACTCACAATTGAAAATAGATTTAGAAAAATTAATTAATAAAAATGAAGTCGACTCAAAAAGCTTTAATATTCACAAAACACAAAAAGCATATGAAATAGTAAAATCTTTTGGCTTTGATGTCATGCCTGAATATTTTTATTTGAACCCATTAATAAATAAATTAGAACCTATTTTTTATGTTTCATTGCAAAATGATTCATTCCCTATCCAGTCAGATTTTTTTGTGTCTGAGGAGAAAATTGACTCCACTTTTTTAAAATATTTCAAAGTAGATAGCGATAATATTTTAAGATTAATCAATGATCATCCAGTAATCGAAAAAAGCATTATTATTCCTAAAGGGTTCAAAACCGTTATAAATAAGGGACAAAAAATTGATTTAATAAATAATAGCTCCATAATTTCTCACAGTCCATGGATTTGTAATGGGTCAAAGGATAGTATTATTACAATCTTTTCAAGTGATAGTTCTGCAAAGGGCATACATATTTTTCATGAAGATGATACATCCATTTTCAATTTTATTTCTGTTAACAATTTTAATTCATTTAGTGACAATTATTTTTGGTCTCTCCCAAGTGCATTTACCATACATGAAGGACATACGAAAATTAATAACTCACAGTTCAAAAAACTAAATAGTGAAGATGCTATTAATTTGTTTAGGTGCAATTATGAAATGAACAACTCTACAATTGAAAATACGTTTTCTGATGCCTTTGATGCTGATTTTTCTTATGGAACAATTGACAATTGTGAATTTACAAACTGTGGAAATGATGGAGTAGATATCTCAGGCGGTAAATCAACTATTTCAAATTCTACATTTATGGACATTAGTGATAAAGCACTGAGTGCAGGAGAAGAAAGTAGAATGGAAATAAACAATTGTCAAATTATAAACTCGTCTCTTTCAATAATTTCAAAAGATCTATCTATTACAAAGAGTACTAATAATAAAATTCAAGATTGTCAGATAGCTTATTGTGCCTTCAAAAAAAAGAATGAATTTGGTTCAGCTCACATTATATCAAGAAACGATATTGTTGAAGGATATGAAAGAAAAACTTTGATAGAATTTGGTTCCTCATTAGTTATAAATGATTCATTGTATCTTAATTATGAAGAAGATGTTTCTGAATTACTTTATGGAAAGATATATGGTAAGAAGACAATTAAATAACATAATTTTTTAATAAATAATATTACAGAATTTAAATACAATTTGACATGGAAATTTTTGGTATTGAACTTTTTAAAGAATTTTTTAACGGGGAAGATTTTGGTAAACTTATATTCAAATTTTCTATAAATTTCTTCTTTCTTTCTATTATAGTTAGGACAATTTATTACAGAACTAAAGATGACAAAGATTATGTTTTCACTTTTTTCATGTTTAATATTCTCACCTTTTTCATTTGCTATTTGCTTAGAAAGGTTCCTATGGAAATGGGATTTGCTTTAGGCCTATTTGCAGTTTTTGGGATCTTAAGATACAGAACAGAGGCAATCCCAATTAGGCAAATGACCTATCTATTTATTGTAATCGGAATTTCTATGATTAATGCGCTAACAAATAAGTCAGTGAGCATTTTCGAAATTATTTTTACAAATGGATTTATTGTGTTCATAACATTTATGATTGATAGATATTGGTTTCAAACACGGGAATTAAGTAAATCTATTTTATATGAAAAAATCGAATTAATTAAACCAGAAAAAGAAAATGAATTAATAGAGGATTTAAAAAAAAGAACTGGTCTTCCAGTGCACGGAGTAAAAATTAATAAAATTGATTTTTTAAGAGATGTTGCATCAGTTACAATATTTTATTATTATGACTAACTCTCAATATTATGACTAACTCTCAAATAAGAATTGTAATTCATTCCATTTTAATCTTACATCTTTTCTCATGTAGTCAAACTAATGAGGATATGTGCAGTTATAAAGCACTAATAGAAATTCCTGTAGGTACTCACACCAAATTTGAGTATAATAAGGAGTCTAAAAAATTTGAATGTCAAATAATTAATGGTAAAAAAAGAAAAATCAATTACCTGTCTTATTTGGGTAATTATGGATTCATTTTAGACACATATATGAATCCTTTAAAAGGAGGAGACGGAGATCCCCTTGATGTTATTGTCTTATCAGATCCTAAAAAGCAGGGTAGTCAAATTTGCATTAAACCAATAGCCATATTAAAACTTAAAGACAATGGTGAAAATGATCACAAAATCATAGCAACAGATTTTAACAGTGATATCTCTTTTACTAATGAAACCTTACCTGAATCAATAAAAGAAATCCTGAAAATATGGTTTTGTAATTACAAAGGCATAGATAAAGTGAAGTTTATTTCCTGGGGGAATAGAGAAGAAGCAATCGAAGAAATACATAAATGGAAATTCTAGTTTTTCAACAACTCCAATCTTAGCATATTGAGTACAGATAATGAGGTAACATGAATATTCCTATCTCTGCTGTAACCCAAATTTAACTTCTTTGAAATAACTCCACTTTTGCTAGCTAAAGCAATCCAAATAGTGCCCACTGGCTTTTCTGCTGTACCACCAGTAGGACCCGCAATACCGGATGTGGCTAGTCCGTAGTCGGTATTTAATTTTCTTTTGACACCTATAGCCATTTGTTCCACTACCTCTTGGCTAACCGCTCCATAACCATGTAATGCACTTTCCTGCACATGAAGTTGATTAATTTTACAAATATTGGAATAACATATCACGCTGCCTTCGAAGTAGTTTGAACTTCCACTGACACTGGTAATCATTTTGGCCACAGCTCCACCGGTACAACTTTCCGCAGTCGAAATACTTGCATTTTGTGCAGTCAATAAATCTCCTACTACACCTTCCATCGTGTCGTCTTCATACCCATACACTTGATCAGGAATGATTTCGTAAAGTAAATCAATGTGTTTATTTAGAGTATCCACTATTTTCTTTCCATCTTTTCCAACTAAAGAAAGTCTTAATTTTACAATACCAGGTGAAGGCAAATAAGCTAACTTGATTTCATCTGCTGTTAAATTTTCTTCCCAATCTTTTATGATTTCGGCTAAAAAGGATTCGCCCATTCCATGAGTTCTTACTGTCCGGTGTACAAGCGTATTTTCATCCTTGTTTCGACTTCGTAATTTTGGTATTACACATTCATTGATTAGTCCTTTCATTTCGTAAGGGACTCCTGGAAGGGAAACGTAAATAGTATTATTTTTTTCAAACCACATCCCACTAGCTGTGCCTCTAGAGTTGGGTAGTACTTCGCAAGCAGCAGGTAGAAGAGCTTGATCTTTATTGGTTTGTAGAATTGGCAGTTCTCTAGATTGAAAATAAGCAATTATTTTAGACTCAATTTCCAATTTTCTTTCAAGCTTGGTGTCAAAATAGTTACAAAGCGTATGTTTAGTAATATCATCTTTAGTAGGCCCTAAACCGCCAGTCATGATGATTAAATCAGCTGAAGAAAAGTCATTAAGGGCATTTTCGATAGCTACTTTATCATCTGGGATCACCAAACCGCCAATTACTTTAAAACCTAATAAATTCAGTTGTTCTCCAAGCCATGCAGCGTTGGTATTAATGGTTTGACCTATCAATAACTCATCACCAATAGAAATAAGTACACAATTCATATTAATCTAAAGTTAATTATTAAACCATAATAAAATGAGTTTGGCCGAATTTTTGGTAGTTTAGACTAAAATTGAATCATGAAAAACCTAACTATCTACTTCATCCTTTTTGGGCTAATAAGTTGTGATACACTTCAGCAAGTCGCTAACACCGCTGGAGTTAGTTTAAATACAGAGACTTCAGCTCCCGCACTTACGAACCAAGAGGTCATTTCAGGACTGAAAGAAGCCTTAACCATAGGAGCTAAAAAAGGAGCTCAGCAGGCCTCAGCAGTAGGTGGATTCTTAAAAAATGACATGATAAGACTTCCCTTTCCACCCGATGCGAAAAAAGTTAGAGATAAAGCCATGCAATGGGGATTGGATAATAAAGTAGAAAAGTTTGAGGCTACATTAAATGAAGCGGCTGAAGAAGCCTGTAAAACAGCCGCCCCTATTTTTGTTAATGCCATCACCAATATGTCTGTCCAGGATGGATTTGCCATTCTTAAAGGAAATGAAAATGCAGCCACCACATATTTAAAAGAAAATACTGGCAATGCATTGTACAATGCCTTTTTACCTCAGGTAAAAAAAGCAATTGAAAACGTGAAATTAACTGCATACTGGGAACCACTAGCTAAAAAGTATAACCAATCAACTCTGTTAACTGGAAATAACCCTATCAATACCGATTTGAACGACTATGTGACCAAGCGTGCTATATCCGGGTTATTCCATCTTGTTGAACAAAAGGAAAAAGAAATCAGAAAAGACCCCTTAAGTCGATCTACCGATTTACTCAAAAAAGTTTTTAGCACATTAGATCCATAACAGCCTAAATTTTCGTTAATTTTAGTAGGTGGATATCAAAACTGTAACACATCAAAATCCTATAGCTCCATCTGAACTCATCGTCACAGAGGAAGGAAGAATATACCATTTAGACCTTCATCCAGATGACATTGCAGATGACATTATTGTCGTTGGAGATCAAGAACGAGTTCCCAGAGTATCTCAGCATTTTGAAAAGATTGATTTTAAAAGAACTAAAAGAGAATTTGTAACTCATACTGGAGAGTATAATGGTAATCGTATTTCGGTACTTTCTACTGGAATTGGTTGCGACAACATAGATATCGTTATAAATGAGCTGGATGCTCTTGTTAATATTGATTTGGAAACAAGATTACCAAAATCGAATCATAGAAAACTCAATATCATTCGTATTGGTACAAGTGGAGCTTTACAAGAAGATATTCCTGTTGATAGTTTTGTACTATCCACTTATGGATTAGGGTTTGACGGGTTACTTGGATTTTATGATGTTGATTATAGCGAAGAAGAAAAGAATTTAGCCAAAGCGTTTTTACAGCAAACCCCATGGCCATTTGCAGCCAATAGCCCCTATTTTGTCAAGGGTAGCAACTTTCTAAAAGAAAAGTTAGGTGACGGCATGCACAAAGGTATTACGGCAACAGCAAATGGGTTTTATGGTCCTCAAGGAAGATCACTTAGATTAGGTGCTAAAGTGCCTAATTTGAATGAATATCTTAACCGTTTCGAATATAAAGGAAACAAGATCACCAACTTTGAAATGGAAACTTCGGCATTATATGGTCTTTGCGCGTTATTAGGCCATGAAGCAGGTACAGTTTGTGCCATCATTGCCAATAGATTTTCTAAGAGTTACTCCAAAGATTATAAAAAAACAGTGGATCAGCTCATAGAACTAACCCTGCATAGATTAACTCAATAAGCAACTTTTATTTTAGAAGTACGTAGAAAACAAAGTGAATGGAGACAATGAAATAGCAGCCCTAGTCAGGTTACTTGACGATCCGGATGAAAACATCTTTGATCAAATCAAAGAAAAGTTGATGGAAATTGGTCCTGAATGCATTCCTTCTCTAGAAAAAGCTAGGTTTGAAGATAATTATGGTGATTTGTTCATTTCTAGAGCTGAGCATTTAATTCATGACATTGGATTTGGCACTCTAAAGAAAGTACATGAAAAATGGCTAAAGTTTCCAGTCAAACTGATTGACGGAGTTACTCAGCTTGATCAGTATTTTTTTCCGAATATAACAGCTAGTTTCATTCAACACGAGATTAATGAGATGATCAAAGATATTCAACCTTATATCCATCTCAATATGACTCCTATTGAAAAAGTAAAACTCATTAATCAAGTGATTTATGAAATTTACAAAGTCAAAGGAGATAAGAAAAACTACCATGACCCTAAAAACTCTTCGTTTGGGCATTTACTTCAACACAAAAGAGGAAATCCGCTCACCATATCCATGTTATATATTGAATTAGCAAGACACATGAATATACCCATTAAAGGCGTGAATTTACCTAATCATTTTATCGTGGGTTACCTAAGAGATAGTTCGTTAATGAATACAGGGACTTCCTATAAAAGAGAGGATATTCTTTTTTATATAAATCCATTTAGTAAAGGAGTTATCTTAAAACACAGCGATATTGATGATTTTTTAAAAGAAATTAGATTAGACTATAATGAATATTACTTTATTCCTTGTGATCACAAAGACATCACAAAAAGGATGTTGACCAACTTAATCTACAGCTACAGAAAATCTGAAAATACGCAGATCAAAAATGACTTAAAATCAATTTTAGAATTGTATAAATAATGGATGTTGTAACTTTAAAAACAATGTGTATTTTTGTAATAACATCAAAAGGATGAATGTTTTAGAATCCTGCAAAGAAAAGTATAAAGATTCACAGCAATTTTTTGAAGATAAAGATGCTACCCTTTTTCTTACCCATTTTGGTGAATTAGATTCCGAAAAAATTACCAACTTAAGTTCAAAGAGCGAAGAGCACTTAATTGAAATTGGCGCAGCCAAAAGAACCGTAAGAAATATTTTCAATATCCTTATTGAAGGTCTACAAAACATTATTAATCATGGTGATACCTCACCTAACGGAAAACAGCTGTCTTTTTTTAATATGGGAGAATTCAACAACCAATACCTTGTATCGTTTTCAAACTTGATTTTGAATCATAAAACAAATAGTATTGTTGAAGCCATTAATAGACTAAACAATGAAGATCAAGCAGGAGTAAAACAGATTTATCTTAAGACCCTGACTAATGGTGAAATTTCTGAAAAAGGTGGAGCAGGATTGGGGATTATCACCATGGCCATGAAATCTAAAAATGAAATCAAATACCAGGTGACTAAAATTAATCACGAATTGTCACTAATTACCATTGAAGCTAAAATCGATAAAATTTAATATGATGGAAAACTTACACATTGAAGAAACAAAATGTACCCCATTTATAAACGGAGATGTAAATGGAGCTTTAACCATAAAGGGTAATTGTTTTCCTGAAAATTCACTTACATTTTTTGAAACGATTAACAATTGGATGGATACGCTTCCAAGTGATTTAAGTTCATTTGTGATGGATTGTGAACTCAATTATATCGCTTCATCTAGTGTAATGCATATATTCAAATTGATGCAAAAAGCAGAGGAACATTTCCCAGTAGACAAAATTGAAATCAAATGGAAGTTTGAAGTAGATGATGAAGATATTGAGAAGTTAGGCGAAGAATTTAATAATTTGACTAAGTCAGAGATCAAACTCATTCCAGTAGAAGTTTAGTTTACGTAATAACTCACTTTCTTTAACTTATCCCATTTTCCTTTCGTAAAGTCGGGAAACTTAACACCCTTACTATTCTTTTTAATTGACTTTTTGGATAACGCTATTACAGCAGACCACTCAGCAGCATCGTAAACATCCTGATCTAACGGCAATCCATTTCTTAAACAATAGATCAATCTATAATCCATGATATAATCCATACCACCATGGCCACCAATTTCTTTTGCTCTATCTTTAATATTTTTAATGGGCTTAGGCTCATATTTCAGTAGGGTATCACTTAGCTGTTCTACATCTATCGAACGGTGCGCATTGGGTTCAAATGCCATTCCTTTAACAGGATATTTTTGAACAAATCCATTTGTACCGCTTACCGTAAATAGTCTTGAATATGGTCTGGGACTAGTGACATCATGTTGCAGCATAATGGTTTTACCACGATTTGTTTTTATTAAAGTAATATTCATATCTCCCTTTTGAAATTGATTTCCCTGCCAGTCACTTTGGTTTGATAAATTTGAATTAGCATATTGAGTTAAACCAAATTGATTGCTTGACATGGATACCAATCTTTCCATCTTATCACCTCTGTGGATATTTAAAATATGAGCTAACGGTCCTAAACCGTGAGTTGGATAAGTATTACCATTCGTTTTTTGTAATCTTTTTAGCCTCCAGTGATTCCAATAATATGTATCACTAAAATTCAATGCCCTAAGATCGTGTATGTAGGCGCCTTCCGTGTGAACTAATTCTCCAAACAATCCTTTTTTAGCCATATTATGAACACTAATTTCAAAGAAATCATACATGCAATTTTCTAATTGCATACAATGTTTTTTTGTTTTTTCAGCTGTTTTAACTAATTCCCAGCACTCTTTAATGGTTAGGGCTGCAGGAACTTCAACGGCTACATGTTTACCGTGATTCATAGCATAGACTGCAATTGGAGTATGCAATTCCCAATGAGTACATACATAGATTAAATCAATATCATCTCTTTCAGAAATGGATTTCCAATCAGACGAGCCATAATATAGATCAGGTACTTTCAGATTGTCATTTAAGAAATATCTTTCTGCAGATTGATTTACTTTAGAAGAGTCTATATCAGAAATAGCCTTGATTTGAACACCAACAATTTTTGGCAACCTTTCTAAAGCCATTTGACCTCTATTACCCAAACCAATTACAGCTATCCTAACCGAATCCAATGGCTTCACGTTGTGTTCCAACATATGATTAGTTGAGCTAAATTTAGCTTTTGAATCCCAAACCTGAAAAAGCCCATTATCTTGAGCAACTATGGTAATCGCAAATAATAAAATGTTTAACAAAAAAAGGCTAGATGTTAATCTAGTTCGCATTAGCACGTATTAAATTAAGTGCTGAGCCAGCTCTGAACCATTCAATCTGTTGTTCATTATATGTATGATTTAATGTGATCTGATCCGAAGAACCATCTTGATGCACAACTTGTAACGTTAATGATTTGTTAGGTGCAAAAGAATCAAGGTCTATAAAATTAAATGTATCGTCTTCTCTGATCAGATCGTAATCACTTTCATTTTCAAAAGTCAACCCTAACATACCTTGTTTCTTGAGATTGGTTTCATGAATTCGAGCAAATGATTTCACTATTACTGCTGAAACGCCCAAATGTCTTGGTTCCATAGCAGCATGCTCTCTAGATGATCCTTCCCCATAGTTATGATCACCAACCACTATTGACGGCACTCCTGCAGCTTTATAAGCCCTAGCGGTAGCTGGTACTTCTAACTTATCACCGGTAAGCTGGTTAACTACTTCATTAGCTTCTCCACTAAATGCATTAATGGCTCCTATTAAACAATTATTAGAAATATTATCTAAATGTCCTCTGTATCTAAGCCAAGGGCCAGCCATAGATATATGATCTGTAGTACATTTACCCTGAGCTTTAATAAGCAATTTAGCTCCATTTATATTTTCTCCATTCCAAGCTGGAAAAGGGGTTAAAAGCTGTAATCTTTCTGAACTAGAATTTACTTCTACAAGAACAGAATTACCATCTAATGCTGGTTCCTGATAGCCATTATCTTTGACATCAAACCCTTTTTCTGGAAGTTCAATTCCAACAGGTTCATCTAAGTATACGTTCTCGCCATTCTCATTTGTTAATGGGTCAACAATAGGGTTAAAGTCAAGCTTACCCGAAATAGCAATAGCAGCTACCATTTCTGGAGAAGTTACAAAGGCCATGGTATTGGGATTTCCGTCAGCTCTTTTTCTAAAATTTCTATTAAATGAGTGCACGATAGAATTCGTCTCTTGCTTCTCTGCTCCAGGTCTATCCCACTGACCAATACATGGTCCACATGCATTTGTAAATATTTTTGCTGACTCAAACTTTTTAAATGTGTCCATTAAGCCATCTCGTTCAGCCGTATATCTTACTTGCTCTGAACCAGGATTAATACCCAAAATAGCTTTTGGTTTCACTCCTTTATTTACTGCGTCATCAACGATAGATGCTGCACGGGTTAGATCTTCATAAGATGAATTGGTACAAGAACCTATAAGCGCCCACTCTATATCAGTAGGCCAATTATTTTTAGATGCCGCATCTTTCATTTCGGCTACAGGGGTAGCTAAATCTGGTGTAAATGGACCATTTAGATGAGGAGTTAACGTATTGAGGTCGATTTCAATAACTTGATCAAAGTATTGTTCTGGATTTTGATAAACTTCAGCATCTCCTGTTAAATGATCAGCAATTAAATCAGCAGATTTTACAACCTCTTCTCTTGCCGTTGCGTTGAGGTATCTCCTCATTGAATCATCATAACCAAAGGTAGATGTGGTTGCACCAATCTCAGCCCCCATATTACAAATGGTCCCTTTTCCAGTACAAGAAATAGATTCTGCACCTTCACCAAAATACTCTACTATACAACCTGTTCCTCCCTTAACAGTTAAGATACCAGCTACTTTTAAAATCACGTCCTTAGGCGAAGTCCAGCCATTCATTTTGCCAGTCAACTTTACCCCGATAAGTTTTGGGAATTTCAATTCCCAAGGCATTCCTGCCATTACATCAACCGCATCTGCACCACCAACTCCTATAGCAACCATTCCAAGTCCACCTGCATTTACTGTATGAGAATCGGTTCCTATCATCATTCCCCCAGGAAAAGCATAATTTTCTAAAACAACCTGATGGATGATTCCAGCTCCTGGCTTCCAAAATCCAATACCGTATTTGTTACAAACTGAACTTAAAAAGTTATATACTTCATTGTTTTTATTGATCGCTTCTTGTAAGTCTTTATCTGCCCCTATTCTAGCTTGGATTAAATGATCTGCATGCACAGTAGAGGGTACTGCAGCTTTTTGCTTACCTGCTTGCATAAATTGAAGCAAGGCCATTTGAGCAGTTGCATCTTGCATGGCTACACGATCCGGAGCAAAATCCACATAAGAAGCACCTCTTTCATACACTTCTTTCGCTTCACCATCCCATAAATGAGTATAAAGAATTTTTTCTGAAAGGGTTAATGGTTTTTGTAAAAGTGTTCTTGCAGCTTCAACTTTTTGAGGATATAACTCATAAAGCTTTTTAATCATTTCTAGATCGAATACCATGTTTTAAATTTAGATTCCGAAAATAGAAAATTGTATCGATTTTAAAAAACGAAAAAACAGTTAAAGTAGAATATTTTTGATCTCTGATAAAGTGGATACTTCTTTCCATATCAATCGACTATGATTGAATTTATTAG
>CACAYQ010000005.1 GCA_902536695.1 uncultured Bacteroidota bacterium
AGTTGGGAAAGCTGCAATGGACATGGTGATGGAAGTAAGACGACAATTCAAAGAAATTCCAGGTATTATGGAAGGTACGGGTACTCCAGAATATGGAAAATGTGTAGAAATTTCTACAAAAGCGGCTCTAAGAGAAATGATGTTACCAGGAGCAATAACAATTATTACTCCAATTATTATTGGTTTTACCATGGGTGCTGAAGCATTAGGTTCATATATGGCTGGTGTTGCCGTTTCGGGTGTATTGTGGGCTATTTTCCAAAATAACGCTGGAGGTGCATGGGATAATGCAAAAAAATCTTTTGAAGCGGGAGTAGAAATAAATGGAGAAATGACTTACAAAGGGTCAGAAGCACACAAGGCTGCAGTAACTGGAGATACAGTTGGTGATCCATTCAAGGATACTTCTGGACCTTCAATGAATATTTTAATCAAACTTACTTGCCTCGTGGGTTTAGTAATTGCTCCAATTCTTGGTGGTCATAGTTCACATGACACTCCAAATAACGAAGTTATTGTTGCGGACAAAAAAAGAGAAACCAAAGAGGTGATGGTGACGGTAGATATGAACTCAGATACTACTGATGTAAGCGTAATTAAAGTCGTAGCAGTAAGCGGTAATGATACGGTTACAAATAAAGAAATCACCCTTGAGGGTGAAACTCCTAATGTTGATTCCATTATTAATGATGCAAAGTCATCTGCAATGGATTCTTTATAAAGATTTAAATAACTTATTTTTAGTCCGGCTTATGCCGGATGTTTTTTGCTTATATGTATATAATCATTGACATTGGTAATAGCATAACAAAAGTGGCCACTTTTGAAGGTGATCGTATGTCGAAATTGACCAAACTTAAAGACAACGAAGTGATTACCTATCTTGACAAATTCAAATCATGCAGCGGTTTAATATCAACGGTTAGGAACGGAGATTTAACTCAAGATATTCAGAAAAATTGCAAATCATTTTTGAGTTTTAAAACAAGCTTAAAACTACCTATTCAACTTCATTATGAAACCTTAAAAACTCTTGGTAAAGATAGAATTGCCAATGCAGTAGGGGCTCATTTTATGTATTCTAATACGAGTAATTTAGTGATAGACTTAGGAACATGTATTACCTATGATTTTATTGATAACAGAGGTGTTTTTCAAGGTGGAGCAATTTCTCCTGGAATGGGTTTAAGATATAAATCCTTAAACCAATATACTGCTACACTACCACTAGTGAATCCTGCTGGATCTACTCCAAAATTGATTGGTAAATCCACTGAAAAGTCGATACAATCTGGTGTTGAAAATGGTGTTTTATTTGAGGTGATAGAAACCATTAATCAATATAAGTCCATATTCAAGGAACTAAAGGTTTTAATTACAGGAGGAGATAGCCTATTAATAAAATCAATTGTAGAATATGAAAAAAATGGCATCTTTGCAGTTGAAAATTTAACCTTAATAGGGTTAAATCAGATTTTAAAAGAAAATGTTAAGGCTTAAAATAGGACTTATAATTATAGTTTCATTTCATTCTGTATTTGGGCAACAAGTAAATACTTCTCCTTTTTCAAGATATGGAGTTGGTGAGATAAATAATGTTATATCAGCTTCTTATTTGGGATTTAGTAATAGTTCAATTGCATTTAGCGACCCTCAGTTTATTAATATTTCTAATCCAGCTTCTTATTCTAGGATGCGAAAGTATAACCCTTTATTTGATGTCACTATATCAGGTAAAACAGCTAATTATAACTCCAATTATAATGGAAATTTAAATTCATCTTCAGGAACTAATTTAGGCTTAAATAACATGTACCTAGGGTTACCCATTTCTCAAAAATGGGGTGCCGTTTTAGGAGTTAATACATATTCTTCTCAGGGTTATGAAGTATCATCGACTATTTCTATAGATTCCTCACAAGTATCTAACGTTTTCAAAGGTGATGGGACCGTTAACCGATTATTTATGGGAACAGGTTTAGATTTAGTTAATAGAGGTGACTCGGTTACTTTTTCAATTGGGGGTAACGCCTCATATATGTTTGGTAACTTAGAAAGATTAAGTTCAGTAGTATTCAATAACTCGAACACATATAATAGTAGAATTCAATACAGGTCTTCAATAAGTGGCTGGTTATTTGATGGAGGGGTTCAGTTTATGAAGAGAATAACATCTCGAAAAAAGAATAAGATTTACCTAAGAATGGGGGCTCATTATTCATTAGGATCTGAATGGCAAACTTCTAACGATTATTTTGCATATACGTTTACTTATAATTTTGGAGTTCAAGAAATTCCTAAAGACACGCTATCATCACAAGAAAATTTAGATGGAAATTTTTCCATTCCAGAAAAGATGACTTTTGGTGTCGGAATAGGAAAAAATAAGCAAGATAGAAGTAGTTGGGATTTAGCATTTCAATACGAAATCAGAGATTGGACCACGTTTCAGGAAACCAATTCGATTGAGTCATGGACTTCCCCACAGTTAGGAAACAGTGAAAAGATGTCATTTGGATTTAGGTGGACTCCAAATTTAGATTTTGCTAATACCAATAAATCTATATTTTCAAAATCAACTTACAGTATAGGAGGACATCAATCCAAGTCTTACATATTAATGGATGAAATTAATTTAGATCATTATGGCATAAATTTTGGTCTAACTGTACCGTTGTTAAGTTCAAGATCATTTTCTACAATGAATTTAGGGATGGAACTTGGTAAACTTGGAGACTTAAACAACGTGAATATTGAAGAAAACTATATTAATTTTGCAATCGGTTTTACTATGGCTCCAGATACCAGGTACGACCGATGGTTTAGAAAAAGACAATATGACTAGAAATAATAAAATGAAAAATACATTATTATTAAGTGCATTTTTGTTGATACAAACTGCATTACTTGCTCAAGATTGTAAAATTCAATCTACAGATAATTATGGTGAAGACAGTGTAAATTGTAGAAAAAACTTTGCATTATACACGGGCTATCTGAAGCAAAAGAATTACGAAGACGCTGTTATTTTTTGGGGTAAGACACAACAAAAGTGTCCTCAATTGAAATCAAATTTATATGCTAATGGAGCTTACATTTATAAACAATTAGTTAAAAGTAAAAAGAAAGCGAAATCAGCTGATACAGATGCATATAAAGATTCGCTTTATTTAGTGTATGATAACTGGTTTGAAAATTTTGGCTTTTGCAATAAGACTAAAGTATCGTTAGCTAAGGATATTATTTATATAAGTGATCAAAAAAAGTTTCCTAAAGCCTATTTGCTTTATAAAGAAGTCATTGAAAGTAATCCTGAGATTATTACCTCTACTGATGTAAAGTACTTTTTTGTATACACGGGGATGTACATGTTAAAAACTGGTAAGATCGAATGTGATGAATTTTTGTCCAACTATGAGACATTATCTGCGATTTGTGATAACAATATTTCAAAAGGAAACAAAGTTGAAAAATTCACTAATGTACAGAACATAATAGATAAGAAATTAGGTGAAACTCCATGTGCTAGCTGTGAAAAATTAGAAGAAATTTACATAGCTAAATACAATAATAATCAGGAAGATATGGATCAAATAAGAAAAATATTTTCCAGTTTAAGTAATAATAAATGTACAGAATCAAAATTATATCTTACCCTGTTAGATAAGGTGTTGAACGATCCAAACAACCCGCCTACATCCAAAGATTTATACAGCGCTGCAATTGCTGACTATAGAAGAAAAGATTTTTCTAAAGCAGAACAAAGATTGAATCGTGCACTAACCATTTCTGAAGATGAAGCACAAAATCAAAAGACTTTTGAAATATTATATGATATTGCTTTCAACAAAAAACAATATAAAAAAGGGTTTGATATTGCTGGGAAATTATCAGACAACTGTGCAGCAAATGATAAAAAAGCGAGAATTGTTGCAGCTAGTTCATCAAAATACGGAAACAGCGCACTAAACAAGAGCTTAATTTATTGCCTAGCTTTGGAGTATGCTTCTAAATCTTGTGGTAAAACTTCTTCAGCTTTAAACAGTTGGAAAGGTCAGTTGCTTCCCAAGAGTGAACTAATTATGCTTGATATGAAGAGTGGAAGTAGTCAAACGGTTCCTTTTTGGGGACAAAATGTTGAACTTAAAACTAGGGATTGAGCATTTACAAAAATTCAAGAATTTTTTTATTCTTTTATTTACTCTCTCTTTCATCTTGCTCGTCATCTGGAGATCAGTTGGTGATTTCTAACGAAGGTGTTCATGATGTATTCACCGAAACGGCTATGGGAGTGACATTAAACTTCTCAGAATTTGGTCAATCAAAATTAATGCTGAAGGCTCCTAAATTGGTTCGATTTGAAGATGAAGAAAATCAGCTTATTATGGAGTGCCCTGCTGGCCTTGAGCTAACCTTTTTTGATTCGCTAAAAAATGTGGAATCTGTTCTAACAGCTGATTATGGGAAATTATTTACGCTAAATCAATTATTGGATGTACAAGAAAATGTGGTTTTTCACAACCAAAAACAAGACACATTATTCGCTAAAGAATTGCTAATTGATTTTGCAAAAGACAGTATATACTCAAAAAATGAAGTAACTTTTTCCAACATTGAGGGTAGAATTACAGGAAACACGTTAAAGGCAAATAGTAATTTTACTTTTTTTGAGCTTTCAGACATTTCAGAAAGTCACGTAAATTATAAAATGGAATAATGGATTTAACTAAAAAAATAAACAAGTTTGCTGAACGGTTTTGGCTAGTAATTGCTATATGCTCGTCAGTAGCTGTAGTTGTATTTAGAATCATTGATGGTTATTTTAATCAATATTACTTATTACTTGTCCCATTTACATGGGGCATATATTTAGTACGGAGAGGTTTACGTATTAGATTAAACAGAGTAAGTTCACAAAAAGACCAAAAGAAATAAATGTCCATTTTACTTCTATTTTCTTTAGTTCTTTTTTCTCTTTTATGTTCTGCTTTTTTTTCAGGTATGGAAATTGCATTTATTTCCTCGAATAAGTTGAAAATTGAGTTAGATAATAATAAAGGGGAAATTGGCGCAAAGATTCTTTCTTATTTCAGCGATAAACCAGCTTGGTTTATTGCTACTATGCTTGTTGGTAATAACATAGCATTAGTTATTTACACCTTATATATGGCTGTGTTATTAGATCCATATTTGATGGCAGCTGGACTAGGGTCTTCATCTATATTACTATTACAAACTATATTTTCTACCATCTTCATTTTAATATTTGCTGAATTTTTACCAAAAGCTATATTTAGGTTGAATCCTAATTTCATACTTAAGCTCTTCAGCGGAATTCTTTTGGTCTTTTATATTTTATTATGGCCTATAACCTCCCTTGTTGTATATCTAACAAGAGTGATTTTACGTTTTTTTGGTAAAGAAGATGGTAGTGATGAAAAGGTGAGTTTTAAAAAAACAGATTTAGATCAATATTTAGAAGAGCTTAAAAATGATTTAGATGAAGACGAGGAAATGGAACATGATGTAAAAATATTTCACAATGCACTTGGCTTTTCGGAAATTATAGCAAGAGATTGTATGATCCCTAGGAATGAAATTGTGGCACTTGAGATAAATGAATCCATTGAAGAATTAAAGTCACAATTCTTAGATACGGGATTTTCAAGAATTCTAATTTTTAAGGATAATATTGATAATATCATTGGATACGTACATAGTACAGCTTTATTTAAATCACCTGAAAATATAAAATCAGCATTAATGCCAGTTGGTATTATCCCTGAAGCGATGGCGGCCAATCACATATTGGAAGATTTCATAGCAAAAAACAGAAATTTGGCTATTGTAGTAGATGAATTTGGAGGCACATCAGGTATTGTTACCATGGAAGACATAATAGAAGAAATTTTCGGAGAAATAGACGATGAACATGATCAAGAACTGTATACCCAGAAGAAATTATCTACTAATGAATTTGTTTTCTCTGCCCGATTAGAAATAGATATGATTAATGAAAAATATAGACTGGGGCTTCCCGAAAAAGAAGATTATGAAACTCTTGGAGGCTTAATTATTAATATTGCTGAAACAATCCCTCAAAAAGGAGATGAATACCACATCGATCATTTTCATTTTCGGATTTTAGAAGTTGAAGAGACAAAAATTGTGGAGGTGTATATCAAAGTAGATGAAGAATAGTTAATTAAATACCTTTTTCATTAATAACCTTCCCGGTAGATAGGATGACACAAACCCCACTATAGTTAAAATGGAAAGTAATAGGAATACATCAAAAGCTTTGATTACGATAGGCCAATATTCCAATGATGCATCACTAAATGTAATGAGCTTGAATTCCATTTGAACATAACAAATAAATAATCCAAATAATAACCCTAAGAGGCTTCCCAATAAGCTAATGAGCAACCCCTCCTTAAAAAAAATATTTCTTATCATATATTGATTACATCCTAAGGAAGATAATGTGAAGATATCTTTCTTTTTGTCGATGATGAGCATTGTAATAGATGAAGTTATGGTAAATGAAGATAACAAGAGTACAAAAATAAGTATGGCCATGACCATCCACTTTTCAGTAGCATTTGCCGCATAAATTAGTTTGTTCTTTTCTTCGTGAGAATAAGAAACTAGGTGCGGAAATTGTTTTTTGATATCCTCTTTAATTTCGTAGATATGATCGTTGTTTTCAGCGTAAATTAAAATAGTTGAAGCCCCGTTTTTATAGTTAAAAATTTTGTTTGCTGCTTCGTAATCTATTACTGCGGTTGATTCATCTATATCAGGATTTATAGAAAATACACCATTTAGGATGAAGTGGTTTTGTCTTAACAGACTTTGATTTTGTACTGAAATTTTTTGGTCTTTATTTACTGAATACATTAAAATTTCAGACATGAAATTTTGATTCAGATCTACCTGTAATTGATGTTGTAGGCCATAGCCTAATATTATTCCAGGAAAAGACTTGAAATATAAATCAGCCTTTCCCTGGGTAAGATCATGTTCCCAATTTTGATTTTGAAATAAAACGCTATCTAAACCTATTACAGTTGCCGCCACCCATCTCTTATTATATTTTAATATGGATGTTTCTTGAATTTGTTTGAAATAGTCTATGTTTTTTTTATACTTATTTAGATACGAAAAAAGGTGATCATCTGCATTTATTATTTTCCCTTTTTCAGGTTCTACGTACATGTCAGCTGCATGTCTTCCGTACATGTCTTCAACGTATTCTTGTATCCCATTAAATGCACTTAAAATGATAACAAGGGCAGAAGCGCTTATAAAAATTCCTAGAAAAGAAATAATGGAAATAACATTAATGATGTTTCTTGATTTTTTAGAAAAGAGATAACGCTTAGCTATAAACGTAGATACATTCATAATTGCTAAGCTAGTTAATCATTTTATCATTATTGCGATGTAACATAATAATTGCCTGGTTTTTTAATGATTAGCAGATCTAATTCCATTTGAGTAAGAAAAGCATACAATTTAGAAGGATTATATTTTAGAAAGGATGCTATCCTATCCGCATGAACGGGCTGATTATCTAGAACAAATGACAACACCTTTTCCTCTTCGTTTGATAATTTATTTTTAATGATTTTTTCATTAAAACATGCATTTGGTTTTAGTTCCTCGGTTATTTGTTCTATGTCCTGTAATAAAATGGCAAGATTATTTTTCACTAATTGGTTGCAACCTTCTGAAGAGGGGGAGTTAATATTCCCAGGTACAGCATATACATCTCTGTTATAACTTCCAGCAATTTGAGCTGTGATTAAACTACCACCTTTCTTTTTGGACTCTACCACTACGGTACTTTGGCTTACTCCTGCGATAATTCTATTTCTTTTTGGGAAGTTATATTTAGTAGGTTTACTCTTTGGGGGGAACTCTGAAATGATGGCCCCTATTTCTAAAATTTGTTCTATTTCTTTTTGATGGTTTTTAGGGTAAATTTGAAGATGACCACTACCTAAAACAGCAAAATTTGAAATATTTAGATCAATGGCCTTTCTGTGCGCGATGATATCAATTCCATACGCTAATCCGCTTACTATTGCTACCTTAAATCCATTCAGTGTTGCTACGATTTCGTTGGTGATATCAAGTCCATATTTTGTATTATTTCTAGTTCCAACTATACTAATACAAGGTATGTGATTTATGTGTTTTTTACCTTTTTGATAAATAACATGAGGTCGGTCAATACAATTTAAAAGAAGCTTAGGGTAGTATTTGTCCTTTTGATTAATGATCTGAATATTGTTTTCTAAACAATCTTCTATGATTTGACTAGCCCGGTCTATTGTTTTATTGACGTTACACCTATAATTCTGTGCAATTTTTTCAAAAAGCTCTTTTTCATTTTGATCATGTGCATGTACTTGGTTGAGTATTTTCGGAGATAACCCCTTGACGAGTGTTAATGCAATTGAATATTTCATAAACATTAATAAAAAAAATTAGGGCATAGTTTTTTTACGTTTTATTTGTCAATCCCATATTAAAGATTACATTTGCAACGTATTTTACAAATTTGAGAGGGGACGCGGGGACGCAAGTCCCCTCTTTTTTTATATGATAGCGAAAGAAAAAGTAATAGCATTAGCAGAAGAGCGTATTCAAGAATTGAATGACGACAATTACTTAGTAAAAGTCACCGTCACTAACAAGAACCAAATAAAAGTGGTAATGGATAATCTTCATAGAGGTGTTAGTATAAAGGATTGCATGAGTGTTAGTAGAAACATTGAGCATAACCTTGATCGTTCTGTAGAAGATTTCCAGCTCGAAGTAACTTCACCTGGTCTTGACCAACCTTTTTTTGTAGAACAACAGTATATCAAAAATATAGGCAGAAAAGTAATTGTAACTACCCTAGAACATCAGACCTTTTTAGGAGAGTTATTGGCTGTTAATGAAAACCATATTTCTGTACTTGAATATGTAAAACCAAAAAACAGTAAATTAAAAAAAATGATTCCGGGTAACACCATATTCATTGAAAAATCAAAGATTAAAGAAAGTAAACTAATAATATCTATTTAAATTAACTAATATGAACGCAATAGATTTAATTGATTCATTCACCGAATTCAAAGAGCTCAAAAATATTGACAGAGTCACTATGATGAGAATTGTTGAAGATGTCTTTAGGACTACTCTTAAAAGAAAATATGGATCTGATGATAACGTAGATGTTATTATCAATCCAGATAAAGGAGACTTAGAAATATGGCTTAGTAGAGAAATTGTTCAGGACGTTGATCTAGAAGATGAAGGTACCCAAATTAAATTATCTGAAGCTTTAAAAATAGAACCTGATTTTGAAATTGGAGAAGAGGTTTCACAAGAAATTAAAGTGGAAGATTTTGGAAGAAGAAACATATTAGCACTAAGACAGAATTTAGTTGCAAAAGTACTTGAACTTGAGAAAGACGGAATTTATCAAAAATACAAGGAAAGAGTAGGAGACATTGTGAATGGGGAGGTGTATCAAATTTGGAAAAGAGAAATTTTAGTACTGGATGATGATGGAAATGAATTGATTTTACCCAAATCTGAACAAATACCATCAGATTATTTTAGAAAAGGTGATACCATAAGAGCAGTGGTGGCCAAAGTAGATTTAAGAAATAATAACCCAGTGATTATTTTATCCAGAACAGCACCTGAGTTTTTAGCCAGATTGTTTGAACAAGAAGTACCTGAAGTTTTTGATGGTTTAATTACAATTAAAAAAATTGTTAGAAATCCAGGTGAAAGAGCAAAAGTTGCTGTGGAATCTTACGATGATAGAATTGATCCCGTAGGAGCTTGTGTTGGGATGAACGGAACTAGAATACATGGGATTGTAAGAGAATTAAGAAATGAAAATATTGATGTTATTCCATGGACGAATAATATGCAATTGCTTATACAAAGATCCCTTAACCCTGCAAAAATTACCAATATGGAAATTAATGATGATGAGATGAGGGTTGAAGTTTTCCTAAAACCTGATGAAGTTTCAAAAGCGATAGGTAAGGGAGGTCATAACATAAAATTAGCATCTAAGTTAACAGGTTACGAAATTGATGTTTATCGAGAAGGAGCAGAAGATATTGATGATGTAGATTTAGATGAATTCTCAGATGAAATTGATGGTTGGATCATAGACGAATTGAAAGCAATAGGTTGTGATTCTGCTAAAAGTGTATTAGAAATAGGAGTAGAAGATTTAGTAAAAAGAACTGATCTTGAGGAGGAAACAATTGAAGAAATTGTCAAAATTTTAAATTCAGAATTTGAGTAAATAAAGTAAGAAAGAAAACCAGTTATGTCAGTAATTAAAAGGTTAAGTAAAGTAGCAAGAGAATTAAATGTAGGGATATCCACTATTGTTGAATTTTTGGGTTCGCAAGGAAAAGAGGTGAGCGCAAATCCTAATACAAAAATTGATGAAGAACTCTATATGCTATTACTTGAAGAATTTCATAAAGAGAAATTTGAAAAGGAAAAAGCAGACAAAGTAAATATTGATAAGCCAGAAAGAACGGTCATAACCATATCAAAAGAAGAGCAGGGTAAATCTGAAGAAAAAGTCGACAAGATTGAAGCAAAAGCGGATAAGCTATCCGGGCTATCAGTGGTAGGCAAAATTGATTTAGATACTAAACCAGCTAAAAAGGAACTAGATTCAGAAAAGGAAGTAAAAGAACCTGAATTTAAGTCTGATAATGAGCCAAAAGAAGAAATAAGCACCATAAAAGCAGAGGCGAAAAAACTTTCAGGGCCAACGGTTTTAGGAAAAATTAACCTTCCTGTGGAAAAGGAAAAGAAAAAATCTGATGATGAAAACGACAGTGACTCATCAAGAAGAAAAAGAAAAAGAATTAAAAAAGTAAACGTAGAGAAAGCAGGAAGAAGAGCATCAAAAGAACATAAGAAAACAACCAAAGGGCCACAGAAAACAGAAGTTTCAGAAGAAGAAATTCAAAAGGAAATTCGTGAAACCTTAGCAAGGTTGAGCAGTAAGGGTAAGTCAAAGGCTTCCAAGTTTAGAAGAGAAAAAAGACAGGCTGTCTCTGAAAAAATTGAGCAGGAAGAAATCAGAGCAGAGGCAGAAAAAAATGTTTTAAAACTGACAGAATTTGTGACGGTTTCTGAGCTAGCTTTGATGATGTCTAAGTCACCTAATGAGGTGATAGGTACGCTGATGTCAATCGGAATATTCGCTTCCATTAATCAAAGACTGGATGCAGAAACGTTAACCATGGTTGCAGAAGAGTATGGATTTGAAGTGGAATTTGTGAGTGCGGATGTTACTGCTTCTGTTATTGAGGATACTCAGGATCCAGCTCTAATGGTAGATAGACCGCCAATAGTCACAGTAATGGGTCACGTTGATCACGGTAAAACATCCTTGTTAGATTACATTAGAAATGCAGATGTAACATCCGGTGAAGCAGGTGGAATAACCCAACATATTGGAGCATATTCGGTTAAGCACAATAAAAAGTTAATTACATTCTTAGATACTCCTGGTCATGAAGCGTTTACCGCAATGAGAGCTAGAGGAGCACAAGTTACAGACGTAGCCATCATTATTATTGCGGCAGATGATAGAGTTATGCCACAAACTAAAGAGGCTATTAATCACGCCCAGGCTGCAGGAGTACCCATGGTATTTGCTTTAAATAAATGTGACAGACCTAGTGCTAACCCTGATAAGATTAAAGAAGAACTTTCTGCTATGAATATTTTGGTAGAAGATTGGGGAGGAAAATATCAATGTCAAGAAATTTCAGCAAAATCAGGAAATGGAATTGAAGATTTACTTGAGAAAGTGCTATTAGAGTCTGAACTTTTAGAACTTAAAGCTGACCCTGAAACACATGCTAAAGGTACGGTGATCGAAGCTTCTCTTGATAAAGGACGTGGATTTGTTACTACGCTACTTGTACAATATGGAACATTAACAGTTGGAGACTCTTTGATTGCTGGTACAGAATTTGGGAAAATTAAGGCTATGCATGATGAAAATGGTCGTACAGTTAAAGAGGCTGGTCCTTCAAGACCAGTTTCAGTACTCGGGATGAATGGTGCATCTAGTGCTGGTGATGTGTTTAATGTAATGACAGACGAAAAGGAAATAAAACAAATTGCGTTAAAGCGTCAGCAACTTCAACGTGAACAAGGTCTTAGAACCACTAAACACATTACTCTTGATGAAATAGGAAGAAGAATTGCCCTTGGTGATTTCCAAGAACTAAATGTCATTGTGAAAGGTGATGTAGATGGTTCAATTGAAGCTCTATCTGATTCTTTATTGAAACTCTCTCAGGAGTCTATTCAAATTAATGTGATCCATAAAGCAGTAGGCCAGATAACCGAGTCTGATATCTTATTGGCGTCTGCGTCTGATGCGATAGTCATTGGATTTCAGGTAAGACCATCTGCTGGAGCAAGAAAACTAGCAGAAAAAGAAGAAATTGACATAAGGTTATATTCTATTATTTACAAGGCCATTGAAGAAATTAAAGAGGCGATGGAGGGTATGCTTTCACCTGAATTTAAAGAAGAAATTGTAGCAACTGCTGAAATCCGGGAGACTTTTAAAATTTCTAAAGTAGGAACAATTGCTGGGTGTTATGTGGTTGAGGGCAAGATTAACCGCAATCATAAAGTCCGTATCATAAGAGACGGTATTGTAGTTTACTCTGGTGAATTGGGATCTTTAAAACGATTTAAAGACGATGTAAAGGAAGTTCAGCATGGTTACGAATGTGGATTGAATATTGATAAATTCAATGATATAAAAGTTGGAGATGTAGTGGAAGCATACGAGGAAGTAGAAGTAAATAGAAAACTCTAGTTTTTAGTTTTTTCCATACTCAAGGGTAAAAAATATTTCAGCTGAATATTGAAATAATTTCCTCTTAAGAAAGCAGCTTCATAATTATCAAAATCTCCGCCTGATCCGGAATAATAATATTTAAAATGGGTAACTAAAATGGTAGATATGGGTATATTCACCTGACTACCAATATAAAATATACCAGCATCTTTATCTCGAAATTCTACGCCAATTGATGTGTTAACAGAACCATTTATCCATCTCGCTCTTTCGGAGTAATGATGAATTAAATTTTGGCTGCTTTTTGAAGCCACTGCTGAAGCATAAAAGTCCAATTCAGCACCTAACGAAGTATTCATGTGCATATTGTCACTTAGCTGAATAAAAACAAGTGCATTTAAAGGGAAAGCGTAGTTAATATATCCAAAGTCACCTACATCTGAACTAAATGAACTAATGAAATTATTTTCACCTTTAAATTTAAAGTTTCGTCTACAAAATAAAATACCTGACTCTAGGGTAATATTTTTTGATTTGGTATTTCTCATTAACATGCCAAATTGATACCCAATTTTACTAGACAGTTCAATATTAGAAAAATTGTTTTCAAGAAGAAGTGGCCCTGCTCCAAAGTAATCAATGGGTATTAACGGGCTTAAAGTGAATCCGATCATTTTATCCCCCTCATTATTTTGTGACATAGTTTGATGGAAACATGTCAACAATAACATAATGAACAGGTAGTAAAGTGGTTTAGTTGCCATTATTGATTTTGCATATAGGAGATAATAGCAAATATAATAATGAGAAGGCAAATGGCATAAATGGATACTCTTCCCCAATAAGAACTTATAATGGGAGAACGAAATTTACCTAGAGCTTCGTAATTCAGTTTTTGAACAATTTGATTATCTGTTTTTCTAACCCCAAATAAATAAACTAAACCTCTGTTAGATTCTTCTTCACCTCTTTCAAAATGAATATTTCTTTCTTTAAGTGAAGTTTCAAAATAGTGTGCTTTTTCCTTATCATAAAAGAAAAACACTTTGTAAGCTTTGTTGGTAGGATGATCCTTATGATTGGTTAATTTTAAGAATCCCTCGTCCATATCATCCATACCACTTGATTTTAATCATACCACTCTGTTACATATTCAATAGGTTTCCGTTGCCCTTTTGGCCAATCCTCATTTGGATAACCCAAGTAAATAATACCCATGCATTTGTCCTGATCTCTGATTTTTAATATTTCATTCATTTCTGGCGCATAAATTACTTTAGGAGTTGACCAAAATGAACCAATGCCGTAGGCAGTAGCGGTTAAACATATATTTTGAACTGCACATGCTACGGATGAAATTTCTTCTATTTCAGGAATTTTTGGATTATCTCCTCTTTTCATATATACGACTATGGCTGCAGATGATTGAAAGGGCCTCGCTTGAATTTTCAGTAATTTATCTTCTCTGAATTGATCTTCTGGCGTAAGTTTTTTGTAAAGACTACTTAAAGATTCAGCTAATGCATTTCTGCTTTCCCCTGTGTATATCTTAAAACGCCAAGGTTGAGTCATGCCATGCGTTGGAGCCCAGGTAGCATTTTGTAATAAGTGCTCAATGATTTCTTTATGAATCACTCTAGAAGAGTAATGTTGAGGATATATGGTTCTCCTATTTTTTATCACTTCAGTAATTTCGCTAAGATTATATTTCATACTCGTGAATTAAAATGTAATATTAAATCTCATTTTCTTATTTATTAAATATTTCATGGAAAATATGATAAAATAATACCTTTGTTGAACAAGTTTCGGAATGAAAATTAGTGCCATCATACCCACATTCAATGAAGAAGATAATATAATTGCTGCCATAGAATCCTTAGCTTGGGCAGATGAAATCATTGTGGTAGATTCCTTTAGTACGGATAATACAGTAGCTCTTGCTAAATCGAAAGGAGTCAAAATTCTTCAACGCAATTATGAGTATTCAGCGTCACAGAAAAACTGGGCTATTCCTCAAGCAAGTTATGATTGGGTATTCATTTTAGACGCTGACGAAAGGGTGAAAGACAATCTCAAAAAAGAAATTAGTAAGATAAAAAATATTCAACCTAAAAACGATGCATATTGGGTGCCTCGACAAAACCATTTCATGGGGAGAAAAATTAGTTTTTCGGGTTGGCAAGGAGATAAAGTAATAAGGCTATTCAATAGAAAGAAATGTCATTATGAAGATAAGAAAGTACACGCTGAAATCATTTGTAGCGGTAGCGTAGGTAAACTGAAATCTCCTTTGATGCATTATACTTTTAAAAGTGTGGCTCATTATATGGAAAAGTGGGATAGGTATTCCACCTGGAGTGCTCAAGATCACCTAGGCACTTCATCACCCAATCTTTTTCATTTTGTAGTAAAACCTGCTTTTCGCTTTTTTAGAGACTTTATATTAAAGGGGGGGATACTAGACGGAAAGGTAGGATATATCGTCTGTAAACTTTCTAGTATGGGTGTATTTATGCGATATGTGAAAATACAAGAAAAGTTTAAAAACTAGTTTTACCATTTTGCATCTGGGTAGAGCAATGGTAAGTGTTGCATTTCTGCTAGTAAATATCCCATGTACTCCGTGTGAAAACCATCTTTTCCATATTGTAGGGTGTAAGGGATATTTTCTGGTGAGGAAAGACCAGCATCATTTAACGTATCAGTAACGATGTTAAACCAATTGTTTTTTATTTCACGATTTGATACACCAATTCCTTCTTTAGTCATTTCATTATCGATTTCATTATCATAGAATAATTCATCTATATACATCCATAATTCGTTTATAGTGACTTGTAATCTATGGTTGCTTTCTTCTGTTCCTTGTCCAAGACGAATTATCCAGTCTTGACTTCTTTGAAGGTGGTATCGGACTTCTTTAATGGATTTTTTACTTATTCCAGCAATGGTTTCGTCTTTGCTGTTGCATAATGAAGTGTAAAATAAATTGTGATATACGTCAATAAAGAATTGCCTAACTAAAACGTATGCAAAATCAATATTGGGAACTTCTACCAAGTGAAACGATCTAAAATCTTTCTCCTTTCGCTTAAATGCTAGTTCATCAGCTGTAAGTTCTTCTTTTAAACTAGCCGCATATGTTAAGAAATTTTCTGCTTGTCCTAGCAGATCAAGGCCTACATTAGTTATGGCCAAATCTTCCTCCAAATGTGGTGCTTTACTACAATATTCGCCAATACGTTGGCTTAAGATTAAAGGCGTGTCTCCAAGCCTTAAGCAGTATTCATAAAGTGATTGATTCATTATATGTGTTTTACCCCATCAGGAACTTTGTAAAAAGTAGGATGACGATATACCTTATCATTAGACGGGTCAAAGAAGGCTTCATCATCAACGGATTGGGAGGAAACAATATCATCTGCTTTAACGAGCCAAATCCCATTTCCTTCGTTCCTTCTTGTATAAAGGTCTCTAGCTGACTGCATGGCCATTTCCTTATCATACGCATGTAAACTGCCTACGTGTTTGAAAGGTCTTCCTGCTTTAACTTGAATAAAAACTTCCCATAAAACGCCTTGATTATCCTTTTCCATTACGCTGTTTTTTGAATACTTCTTTTCTTTTTGGCATAAGCTATTGCACCTTGTCTAACCCAACTACCCTCTTCATGAGCATCTTTGTGATGTGCTAATCTTTTTTTATTTCCTGGACCATACCCTTTTACTACATTCCAAAATTCATTCCAATTTATTTTTCCATATTCGTAATGGCCACTTGATTTATTCCATTTAAGATCAGGATCAGGAAAAGATAATCCGATGTGTTCCCCTTGCTCTACGGTTTTATCAATAAATTTTTGCCTTAGTTCATCATTGGATTCTCGTTTTATCTTCCATTTTAGTGATTGATTGGAGTGTGCACTGTCTGCATCATGGGGTCCAAACATCATGATAGATGGCCACCACCATCTATTCAATGCATCTTGTGCCATTTCTTTTTGTTCTTTGGTACCATTCGCTAGCGTAACCATAATTTCATATCCCTGTCTTTGGTGGAAACTTTCTTCCATACAGATCTTTACCATGGCTCTAGAGTATGGTCCATATGAAGTACCTTGTAAAGAAACTTGATTTACAATAGCAGCTCCGTCTACCAACCATCCTATAGCTCCGATATCAGCCCATGTTAAAGTAGGATAATTGAAAACACTGGAATATTTGGCTTTACCCTCATGCAACCACTCTAAGAATTGTTCTCTTTTGATCCCGAGGGTTTCTGCAGCACAATATAAATACAGTCCATGTCCAGCTTCATCTTGAATCTTGGCCATCAATATTTTCTTACTTCTTAAACTTGGGGCTCTTGTTAGCCAATTTCCTTCAGGCTGCATCCCAATTACTTCCGAATGAGCGTGTTGTGATATTTGCCTGATAAGCGTTCGCCTGTACTTTTCAGGCATCCAATCTTTAGGCTCAATTTTAATATCGGCATCTATCTTTGCTTGAAAAGCTTCTAGTTTTTTTGCATTTTCCATGGCTCAAATTTCAATTTGAGTAAAATTAGTAAGGATTTCATGACCGTCAAGGTTTTGTTTACCCCAATTCTTCATTTCGTCATTTGTCCATAATTTAGGAAAAAACACCCTACGTTGGTATTTTGGATGCATGTATTTTTTCCAATCACTTCCGCCCGTAGCTTCTTCTTTTTTCTTGCCACTCTCTAAGTAATGGCTTGCTGTTTTGTAGTGTTCCATCACCCATTTTACATTCACGGTGTGATCATAATGCCTTAATGAATTCACTAGGCTAAGATTTTCTTTTTCATTTTTTGGAAGGTTTTGAAACAGCGTCCATATGTTTCTTGTGTTGTAATCTTTCATGAATCGGATGAAAGTATCCATGTACTTTTCCTCAAAAAGGCGAATCATTAATGATTTTTCACCTGTTTGATGATCTTTTCCTGCTGCTTGCCAATACAAGTGCTCAAAAGCATGTCTGAAAGGGGTATTTCGGTTAATGGTAGATCTAAAACGATAGTCAATCAAATTTATAAGTTCTGTACTTGCAAATTCAATCATTCGGTATTGAGCACTTTGAAATCCGCTTGCTGGTGCCAATGTTTTTCTAAATTTCATGTATTGCTCTACATCCATACCTTCACCCATGATTTTGAAGGAACTACTTAGCATATCAAAATACCGACTGATTCGATCTAAACGACTACTAAAGAAATTAGCAGTTAACTTTTTTTCAAAGGCTACTTGTTCAATTTCCCAGAGAATCATTTTGAATAGCAATTCATTAATCTGGTGATAAACAATAAATACCATTTCATCAGGCAGGGTAGATCGTTGAATTTGAAGATTAAGGAGAGTATCCGTTTGAATGTAATCCCAATAATTTAGCGGCTTTCCATGTAATAGCCCTTCGAAATGGGTTTCTGCATTTTGTCCTAATGCTTCAAATTTTTTAGAGATGTCGTTAATGAGGTTATCCAAAATGCAAAAATTAAAGTGTTCCTCTTTTCTCTTGTTCCCGTTCAATGGCTTCAAATAGGGCCTTGAAATTACCAGCTCCAAATCCTAAAGCTCCCATTCGTTGGATAATTTCAAAAAATAAAGTAGGCCTGTCTTCCACTGGTTTAGTAAAGATTTGAAGTAAGTAACCTTCTTCATCTGCGTCAATCATGATCCCCAAATTTTTTAGTTTTTCGATGTCTTCACCAAGATGGTGATTGTGTTCTTCTAATCTCAATGGAACTGCTTTATAATACTCATCAGGAGGTGTACTTAAAAATTCTACTCCTCTTTTTCTCATTTCAGTTACAGTACCAATAATATCGTTAGTTGCTACAGCGATGTGTTGAACACCAGGTCCTTCATAAAAATCCAGATACTCTTCAATTTGCGATCTTTTCTTTCCTTTAGCAGGTTCATTTATAGGAAATTTAATTCTTCCATTTCCATTACTCATTACTTTACTCATTAGCGCAGAGTATTCCGTGTGAATTTGCTTATCATCAAATGAAAGAAAATTTTCAAATCCCATAACATCTTCATACCATTTCACCCAAATATCCATTTCTCCCCAACCCACATTTCCAACCATATGATCAATGTATTTTAGACCAATAGCTGATGGGTTGTAATCCGATTCCCATTTTTTAAATCCTGGCATAAATGTACCGTGGTAGTTTTTTCTTTCCACAAACATATGAATGGTTTCACCATAAGTATAGATACCTGCTCTTACTACTTCTCCATCTTTATCAGTTTCTATAGTAGGTTCCATGTAGGATTTTGCTCCTCTTAATGTGGTTTCTTCATAAGCTTTTCTAGCATTATCTACCCAGAGCGCTACTATTTTGACTCCATCACCGTGTTTTACGATATGCTCATTGATGGGAGACTTTGAATTTAGAGGCGTAGTTAAAATCAACTTTATTTTATCTTGTTTTACCACATAGGAAACAGAGTCCTTGCTGCCAGTTTCTAAACCTCTATAAGCAAAGGATTGAAAACCAAATGCAGTTTTGTAAAAGTGAGCAGCTTGCTTGGCATTACCTACATAAAATTCAACATAGTCTGTTCCAAGAAGGGGCAAGAAATCTTGTGCCCCTTGAAATATTTTTTCTAATCCGTAATCAATATTTTTTACTTCTTTCATTTTATTATTTTTAATGTATCCAAGATTTGTAGTAATCTTTAATTTCTATGTCTAATGCTTGTTGAGTAAGTTTTAAGGGTTTGAAGGTATCTACCATAACCGCTAATTCTTCTGTTGATTTTTTTCCAATACTTCTTTCATAGGCACCTGGGTGTGGCCCATGCGGAATACCTGCTGGGTGGAGTGTAATTTGACCCATTTCAATATCATTTCTGCTCATGAAATCACCATCTACGTAATATAATACCTCATCGGAGTCAATATTGCTATGATTATAAGGGGCAGGTATGGCCTCAGGATGATAATCATATAGTCTAGGACAGAATGAGCAAATCACAAAAGCAGGTGTTTCAAAGGTTTGATGAACAGGTGGGGGCTGATGTATCCTACCAGTTATAGGCTCAAAGTCATGAATAGAAAAGGCATAAGGGTAGTTATATCCGTCCCAACCCACGACATCAAATGGGTGACTGGCATATACATAGTCGTGTAATAATCCTTCTTTTTTAATCTTTATTAAAAACTCTCCTTTTTCATCAAAAGTCTCTAGTTCTGTGGGTCCCCTTAGATCCCTTTCACAAAATGGGGAATGCTCTAATAGTTGTCCAAACCAGTTTCTATATCTTTTAGGTGTATAAATAGGATGACTGGATTCAATGATGAAATGCTTATTGTTTTCATCTTTGAATTCTATTTGATATATCATTCCTCTAGGAATCACCAAATAGTCTCCTTCAAAAAAAGGAATATTTCCTAATTGTGTTTTCAGCTTTCCCTCTCCATGATGAATAAATATTACTTCATCTGCATCTACATTTTTATAGAAATAGGTAGTATTTGATTGTTGAGGCTTGGCTAAATGTAAGGTCACATCATTATTGGTTAGCACAGGAATTCTAGATTGTAATACATCCTTATGAGCTGGGATATCAAAACCTTTTAACGCTCTCATCTGCATATTGTGTACTACAGCAACTTTGGGAGATACATCTATGTGCCCTTTAAGTTCTGAAACCTGTGTGGGCGGATGTAAGTGATACAATAAAGATGACATACCATCAAAACCAATGGTTCCAAAAAGTTGTTCAAAGTGAATTTCTCCATTTTCTTTTCTGAAAACCGTATGTCGTTTATGCGGTATTTTGCCTAATGTATGGTAACGAGGCATAGTTAGATTTTAATAATTTAATAAGATATAAAAATAATGGTTGAAATCAATATTGATTTCTTAAAAGAGTGATAAGAAATATCATTCTGGATTACGCTTTTTATAATCTTTTTGTGGAATGATACAAACAGAAAAATTTACATGTAATTTATAGATCATCTAGAATGAAGCTTTAATTTTTCTTTTTTGATGCATATTGATAGTACGATACGATTTTGCAGCATTATTAAATTTCTTGTAGGCTGAAAGAGTCAAAAACATGTAGCTATCGTCATTATCAGGATTTCCCCTTTGCATCCCATGTTCAGTATGGGTTCGTTGTACCTTATAAGGGTTATTATCTATAGAGCCAATTTCTGGAGCAGGAGACCATCCATCGAAAGGATAGGTTCCATCCGGTGCATAACCATAGTAAGTCCATTCATATCCAGTGCCAGTTCCAGACATTCTGATTTGGGTTTCAGAACCTACTTCACCATCATACTTACTTGGGTCTGACCAGTCATGGTATGTCCTACTTACGTCATCAAGATAATCTGTGTTAGTAAAGCGGAAGCCAAATTCTAATTTTATACCTCCATTTCCATTGAAAGCTTTTTTAATACCTATTCCCATTGGAATACACATGGCGACAGGGCCATAAGTTTGACCTTCTGCAAAAAGTGTATCACCAGGAAATCCATTTCCTTCTGTGTTTAGTTCTCTGAGTTTATACCTGGCTCCCGCTATCATTGAGCCATCGTCAGGTCTTATTTCACCATTAGCATCAATATAACGATCGAAACCTGCAGGGTCGAAATACACTCCCCCAATTCCTCCAAAAACATATAAGCCTATTCCAAGTGGCGATTTTACTCCTAAATACTTTCCAGCCGGAGTTTTTAAATTATACCGGTTTCCCGTTCTTTCGTTGATAATAATGAATTCACTCATCAACGCCACTTCCCCTAGGAAAGTATTAAAATTTAATCTTCTATTGTTCCTGTAATATTCTTGGGTTTCTGCATCATCTCCTGATATTTGTGAAATAGCAGCATTCAGTCTAAATGTTAGTTTACTAGCTAAATTATAGATGTAAGAAAAGTTTCCAGTAAAATTTGTTTTGGCTAAATCAATATCATAAACTGATCTGAACGTGTTTCTGAAATCACTTTGTTCGAAGTCTTGTTTTGTTAAATCACTTCCTCCTACATCTGTTAAGCAAGATGAAGCTCCAGCTCCAAATGTAATTTCATGACGCTTTCTTCTGTATTCGTATCTGTTGTAATAGCCCTGTGCATCCAAAAGCTCTGGTGCGCCAAGAAAAACAATAAGCAACGCTACAACGAATTTATTTATCAAAAGTTTCATGTTAACAAACAAATATATAAACTTTTATCTGTTTATTAACCCAACTTTGATTTTAAATCCCATAAAATAATTCCAGCGGATACTGAAATATTCAAAGAATGTTTAGTTCCCCACTGTGGAATTTCAATGGACAAATCAGCCATGTCAATGATGTTTTGTTGTACTCCATTTACCTCATTACCGAAAATAATCATGGTTTTTTCATTATTCCATTTGTATTTTGTTAAATCCTTGGAGTTAACGGTTTGTTCCACAGCAATTATTTTGTAACCTAGATTTTTGTATTTTAAAACAACAGATTCCGCACTTTCTACATGTTCCCATTTCACACTTTCTGTAGCCCCAATAGCTGTTTTTTGAATTTCTCTGTGGGGCGGTTTTGCAGTAATGCCTCCTAAGTATAATTTTTCAATTGCCATCGCGTCACAAGTCCTAAATACAGAACCCACATTGTGAAGACTTCGTACATTATCCAATAGAACTACAGTGGGGTCTTTCTTTTGGGATTTAAAATCAGTTATAGATAATCTATTAAGTTCTTCTAATTTTAATTTTCTATTCATCCTTCTTCTCTTAGTCTCTTGGTTAAATGGTGAATTCCATTATTTTTACAAACATATCTCTGACAACGATAAAAAACAAATGCCTAAAGCCAAAACAGAAACACCCTTAATGCAACAATATAATCGGATTAAATCTAATTATCCAGAAGCGTTACTTTTATTTCGAGTTGGAGATTTTTATGAAACCTTTGGTCAAGATGCTATAACTGCGGCTAATGTACTTGGAATTGTATTAACGGCTAGAAACAATGGTTCGTCTAAAATTGAATTAGCAGGTTTCCCTCATCACGCGCTAGGAAACTACTTACCTAAATTAGTACGATCTGGTTTAAGAGTAGCTGTCTGCGATCAGCTTGAAGAACCTCAAAAAGGGAAAAAAATAGTTAAAAGAGGAGTTACAGAATTGGTTACTCCAGGAGTCGTGTTGAACGATCAAATTCTGGAAAACAAGGGGAATAATTATTTAGCTGCTGTCCACGTTCAAAAAAATCAGGCTGGGGTAGCATTTCTAGATATTTCTACAGGAGAATTTTATGTAGCAGAAGGACATGTAGATTATATTGCTAAGTTGGTTAATAATTACAATCCAAGTGAAATTCTATATCAAAGAAGTCACGATAAGGAATTTCAAGAAAAATTTAATGCTAAAACGTACACCTTTAGATTAGATGACTGGGCTTTTGAAAAAGATTTTACTACAGAAAAACTATTGACCCAATTTGGCACTAAGTCGCTCAAAGGATTTGGTATTGAAAAGCTGGAGTTAGCAATTATTTCTGCTGGTGTAATTCTTCATTACATTAATACCGCAGAGCATCACAGGGTTAGCCACATTACAAGCATTCAACGAATTGAAAAAGATCATCATGTGTGGATGGATGATTTCACCATTTCAAATTTAGAACTTATACAATCACCCCATTATAATGGGCATACTCTTTACGAGATTTTAGATTACACCATTACATCCATGGGAGGTCGCTTATTGAAAAGATGGATGCTGTTCCCATTGAAGTCTAAAAAAGAAATAGATTACCGTTTGGATCAGGTAAATTACTTTTTTAATCACAGATATGATGCTGATTTAGTAAAAGAAAAACTCGAATTTATCGGAGACCTTGAGCGGATGTCTTCAAGATTAGCGGTGTTAAAAATTTCACCAAGAGAGTTAAACCAACTTAAGTCTTCTTTAGAAATTATAAAACCAGTAAAAGAATGGGCATTAAGATGTAATAACAAAACCATTCAAAAATGGGGCAAAAGCATATCAGAGAACAATAAAGTCATTGAGAAAATAGAAACTGCATTAGATCCAGAAGCGCCTGTTGTTATTGGGAAAGAAAAGGTCATTAAAGATGGATTTCACAAAGAAATAGATGAGCTTAGGTCTTTATCTTCAGATGCTAAAGAGGTACTGTTAAATATCCAACAAAGAGAAGCTGAAGCTACAGGCATTCCCAGTCTAAAAATTGCCTATAATAATGTATTTGGCTATTACCTAGAAGTTAGAAACACCCATAAAGATAAAGTGCCAGAGAGTTGGATAAGAAAGCAAACATTAACTTCTGCGGAACGATATATTACAGAAGAACTAAAAGAATATGAGCAGAAAATTTTAGGTGCAGAAGATAAAATTCTACAAATTGAACAAGAACTTTATCAAAAGCTACTCAGCGAATTACTATCGGAGATCCCGTGGATAATTCATAATGCCAAACTCATAGCTCAGCTAGATATTATACAAGGACTAGCTAAAGCAGCTAAGTTAAATGACTATTGTTTACCGGAGATTGAAAATAATCAAGTATTAGAAATTAAAAATGGAAGACATCCGGTGATTGAACGTTACTTACCACTGGGGGAGGAGTATATCCCAAATGACATTTACTTAGATTGTAATTCGCAACAAATCATGATGATTACGGGGCCTAATATGAGCGGAAAATCAGCTCTTTTACGCCAAACGGCCTTGACGGTAATCATGGCTCAAATGGGATCGTTCGTTCCTGCAGAATCTTGTAAAATCGGAGTTGTGGATAAAATTTTCACGAGAGTAGGTGCTAGCGACAATATATCTTCTGGTGAATCTACTTTTATGGTGGAGATGAACGAGACATCAAGTATCATGAACAATTTATCAGAAAATAGTTTGATTTTATTGGACGAAATCGGAAGAGGAACAAGTACTTATGATGGAATTTCTATTGCATGGGCTATTGCTACTTATCTACATGAACACCCTAAGTACCATCCTAAAACCATGTTTGCTACCCATTATCATGAATTAAACTTGATGACAGATCAATTTAAGCGGATAAAGAATTTTAATGTTTTCGTTAAGGAAATGAATAAACAGATTCTCTTTTTAAGAAAATTGACAGCAGGGGGCAGTGAACATAGCTTTGGTATTCATGTAGCAAAAGTGGCAGGAATGCCCGATAAGATTGTTTCTGATGCAGAAGGAATATTAGTACAACTAGAAAATAAATCTTCAGATTCAGGCGTGAAAACAACTGTTGTCAAAAAAGAGAAAACAGATGGTGAACCACAACTAAGCTTTTTTCAACTTGACGATCCGGTTTTAAGTGAGATAAGGAGTCAAATAGAGAATTTAGATATCAATTCATTAACTCCAGTAGAGGCGCTTTTAAAGCTGAATGAAATTAAAAAAATGGTAGGAGGGTAAATTTTAATTTTCTTTTATCAAAATTTAATTATTTTTGCCGTCCAATTGTTCTTTACAATACAAGCGAAAGTAGCTCAGCTGGTAGAGCACGACCTTGCCAAGGTCGGGGTCGCGGGTTCGAATCCCGTCTTTCGCTCTGCACCATATTCAAGGTTTTGCCCGGGTGGTGGAATTGGTAGACACGCAAGACTTAAAATCTTGTGACCATTTGGTCGTGCGGGTTCAAGTCCCGCCCCGGGTACATAAAAAGCCTCCTTAACTGATAAGGGGGTTTTTTTTGTGCCAAACTTTGTGCCAAAACTGGTAAATTAATAACAATTATTTACTAATTATCTTTTGGTACTTTTTGGTATCTAAAAAAGTGTATCAATCTAATAATCTTTGCGAATAATAATTTAAAAGATTAAAGATGCAAGTTGTACAAATTAATTCAATAGAGTTTGAAGATTTACTGGATGGAGTCTACAAACTCGGCAAAAGACTAGATAAGATCGATGAGAAACTAAGTGGTAAATGCATTGAATATGTTCCGCTAAATCAAGCTCTTAAAACTTTAGGGATCAGTAGAAAAACAGCAGATAACTGGCATAGACAAAAAATACTAACTAAGAAATATATAGGCTCTAAAGTATTTTATTCTATAAGCGATATTAAGAAAGTAATGGAGATATAATTAATAGGTATGTTTCTAGAAAAAAAAGAAAAAGAAAAGGAAATTACTATAGATTACGAATTTCCTGATGGTAGTATTTTAAAGAATGAAAAAGTTAAATATAAAGCCAGAGATTTCACCTATTTAAATATAGATAATCAATGGTTTTTAACTAATGATTTAAGCTATAAAGCCAACCTAAAATATCTTGGTCCATATGTTCTAGCAACTATACTTTATTGCAAGAATTTAGGGAAATTGACCTATGTTCAATGCAGTAAAAAGATTGGAGAGGATAACTTAAAAGCTCTTATTGATTTGGAAGAAATACACATATATGAAGATGAGGAGATAAAATACGTAAAGGTCAATTTGGGTGAAAAGACAATATATAATAGTTGTGTAGGGAGTATTAGGAAAAGAATTAGTGCAATGGGACTTAAAAAGGAACTAAATAGAACCCCAAATGCTAATGATGTTCTACAACACAGAAAAAAAAATGCACCCTTAAAAATAAATACTCATAAAATCTACAAGACTGATAAAGAAAACAATACTTATTAGCAACTGCTAACAACTGCTAACAATGTATATAGTATATAGTAATTGTAATTATTAAGAGTAATTAGTCAAAGTAAATTTAGATAGTAGATATTATTTAATAAATGTAATTGGTATTTTATCAAATTAACAGCGGGACAACAGCGAATATTTTGATTAATCAATCTTTTTCAAGGTTGTTTTTTGTAATTTATTTTTGTTTATTACTTACATGACTAAAGAGGAAGCAATAAAAAAACTTAAAGAAGCAAAGGAGCTTAGAGATTTAGAAGTTATTTCATCGGAGGAATATAACAGTCTTTTAGAAAAATATAAACCTTTACTTTTAGATGAAGAAAGTTTTGATAATACAATTCCTAGCAATCATTTAACTTATGTGCCAAAAGATCACAAATCAGTTGCTGATAACAATTTAGCTGAAAGGCAAAAAGGTGATTCAACACCTTCTGAAGGCAACACTGCAGCTAGATCAAAACAAAATAACACTACAAATAAAAATTCAAATCAAAATACAACTGGTACTATATTGTGGTTAATATTTTTCTCTCCTGTTGGTTTATATAAAATGTGGAATAGAAGATATTGGACAAAAAGTACAAGATGGATAATTACAGTTGTTTGTATTCTTGTTTATTCAGCTTTTTCGGAAAGTGGAGGGTTATCAAAAAAAGATAAATTGAATATACAAAGTGAATATACAACGCCAAAAACTAATAATATTCCAGCGGGTGTTTCTACAGCTTGCTATTGTCAAGATGCACTTAGCGGAGGTAATATTTATAACTCATCTTCAGATTACATAAAATGCAAAAGAATGTATATATGTTTTGAAAACGCCCAAGCAGATTGTATGTTTGGTACAAGTAGAGTGTGGACAACATGTATTGGTCGCTAAAAATCTTTTTAAAAGTCACTTAAATAGTATAACAACAGAGTTTAATTTGAATTCATCACATCCTTAAATATAAAATGTGAACAAAAAGGAAGCAATAAAAAAACTAAAGTATTATAAAGAATTACTAGAGATAGAAGCAATATCAAAAGAAGAGTACAGTAAATACGTAAAACTCTACAAGCCACATATTTTAGCAAATGAAGATGATTATGAAGATAATAACAAAGAAACTTCCCGAGAATCATCTAAAGTTAAAGATCCAAAAACTGTTATACAAAAAGAAATAAATCCTAAGGAACAAACACCTATTTTACAAAAAGAAATAAATCCTAAGGAACAAACACCTATTTTAGAAAGAGAGGTTGATACAAAAAATAATAACAAAGAAACTTCCTCAGAATCGTCTAAAGTTAAAGATCCAAAAACTGTTATACAAAAAGAAATAAATCCTACAAATCAATCATCAAAGACTGAAAAAAAATCTCTCAAAAAACAAAAGAAGGATATAAAAAGCCCCAAATCTAAAAAATCAATTTATGTTCTAATGGGTCTGTTTATAACAATAATAGTTCTTTTACTCTTTTCTGATTCAGATTCAACTTCTATATTATATGAGGAAAGATTTACAGGCTTAAATGGAAAGGGTATAACTTCTACAGAAACAAATCTTACTAGATGTAATTGGTCTGTTGATGTTTCAGGGGCGTCTTTAACGAATGGTTTTAAACATTTAAAAGTAGTAAATGAGCGTTTAGAAGCAAGATATTTAGATGGCCCAGCATATTGGTTATCCCCATCTATTTCAATTACTGATTATAATAATGTATCAATAGCTCTGGCTGCAACTGAAATAGGTGCAATTGAAGTTGACGATGTTATTGAAACTGAGTATCGAATTGACGGTGGTGAATGGATAACATTCTCAACAAATGGATCTTTGAGTGATGATTTCACTTCTGCAGCTGTTTATCAAGACGGACTAAGTGGTAATGTGCTTGAAATTAGAGTTAAAATGGAAAATAATAGCTCACAAGAATACTTTAGAATTGATGATATAATAGTTACTGGTGATATTTCGGATTCATTGCATACTGGTGAAGACAGCTCTAATCCAAAAAATAAAGTTACAAATCAAATTATCAGTCAACCCTTAATTAAAAAAAAGAAATTTATCTCCGAAAATGATAAATATTTTAAAAAGGATTCAAAAAATAGTTTTCCTATTTGGTCTTGGATAAATCAGTTTGAAAAGTCTGGTGATACGAAAATAGATAGCACTTATGATGATGTGTATGAATTTTACGCAAAAGAAAAAACAACGGAGTTCGCTAACGGAATGATTGTTTATGAAAGAAATAATAGAGAAGGTATTATTTTATCTATTGAAAACTTCCCATATAAAAGTGTAGATGATCAGATTAATTTCATCAGAAAGGCAAAACAAATAAACATTTTAGATATCGAATACCCTGATGATTATCCTAGACTAAACAGATTAATTTGGGAAAAAGAGTCAAAACTACAGTGGGGTCAAGGTGAGTGTATTCCATCCTATGCACCATTTTCTCCTTCAATTGAAATCATTAAAGAAAGTAACCCAAACTGGCTTAGAGAAGAATGGAAATATGAGTTTTTAAAACTAAGTGAAGATGTTGGAGATGGTAAAGGCATAACTGTCGAGAATACTCCTCAATTATTAAATCCTAAAAACTGGGATGGGTTTTTAATGGCAGAGTTTACAGTAGAATCAGAATGTAAAATACAAAGTGTTAAAGTTTTAAAAGAACATCCAAATACAACTATTAATATTAATAACCAAGACATAGAATTTATAGAGGATGATCTTAAAATGAAATTTAAATTTTCTTGTGATAAATCACTTAAACCATTAAATAAATTTATTAAAAGAATTCATTATTTAAGTTCAGAAAATAATATTAAACCTGAAAACAAAGTGTCAGCATCAATTATATTGGGAAGTTTTAGTATAGAAGAAAATGCTAGAAAATTAGAAAAGAATTTAATTTTAGAAGGATATTCTCCGGCTTTTACATCTCAGACATCAATAATAAATGGAAAATTAAAAAACAACTTTAAAGTATCAGTTATTATAAACGATACCAAAGAAAAGATAAGTGAAATTCATTCAAATTTAAAAGTGAAATACAAAGATGCATGGATAAGCTATGATAAATAATTTATATGAACATAGGCAGTTAGTTTTTTAATCACTATTACACTCACCCTCTGTTTAGTATTCCGTAACATTCTGTCGTTTCCCAATTTGGATAAGTAACATCATTACATCCACATATTTGGTTAATAAAATGAACCAATAAGTAAAAACCCTAATATCATAACTGCTAAAATTGTAATCATTACTATTATTAAAGTTTTAGCACCATTATAAATAAAATATCCAGCGTTTCCTAATTTTTTATTTTCAAGTTCTTTAGATGCATTAAATAATTTTATTCCACCTTTCTTGATTTGATTAAGTCCATAAAGCACAAAACAATAAATAACTAAATAAATGGTATATGTTAATACTAAAGTTTCTTCCATCTTGTAAACTTTGATACTAATTTAAGAAAAGTATTTATTGGCTTAATTGGTGTGGATTAGTTAAGAAAGCAAAGGGAGGTTAGTAATTAAATTGCTGAGTTGATTTCATCAATTGTCATATCCTCTAAATATAGATTAATTTGAAGAGCATTAGCTTTAATTAAAGTAGCCCTAAATGGTTGTTCAAGTTGATCAAACATAGGCCAAACATTTTAAGTGACTAAATGTTTTTATTTATAGCTAATCCATACTCCTTTGTGAGTTTTTTTAATTTTTAGCTGAGTTTCTTTTATATTTTTTTTGGTGTCATTTAATAAAATTGACACTCTATTAACTGAGCCTATTTTCGAAATTTCAATATTCTTATAGCCCTCCGATACTAATTCTTTTTTTAGTTTTTTTGCATTTTCTAATGAACCGAAACTTCCTATTATTAATGAGGCTGAAATTATACTATCATTATTTTTTTGTGGATTAATATCCTCCCTATTTTTTTCGATTTTAGAATTTATTTTTTTTAATATAACAAGTTCCGCTGTTTTAACCCAACCCTCAGTTGTTGTTCCCCTTTTCTTGTTATGATATGTGATAAAGGAAAAATCATCTTTTTCATCTTTAACAGTACATAAATCATCCTTAATTATAAATTTATTTTTTTTACTCCCATTTTCAATGTTCCAAAAATAAACCCTTTTTGATTTCGCCTTGGCAGACTTATATTCTTTAGTACGATCTTTGTTTTCTAATAAATTAGTTTCAATTTCTGAATTTTTCAGTGAATCATTTATTTCGTTGTTAAATTTTTTGCTCTTTATCTCTTGATCATTCTTTTTACTCAATAAATCACCATTTTTATTATACTTTATAAATTCAATTTGCAAACTATGTGGTTTTTTGACAAGTTCTATTTCTGAACCATTTGGAGTCTCATATACTACGTAGTTAAATGACTGATCAATGGTTACCCATCTATATTTTTCAGGATAGCTGTAACTAATTTCATCTCCAATTGTAAGAGTTTCAATAGTATCATTTATGCTCGTGGCATTACCATCATTATCTGACTTATTATTAGCGTAGTTGTTAATAGAACCATTTTTTGTCCATAAAAAAGTGTATGATCTTTTATTGTGTGAAGTAATTAATATAAAAGAATCTTTATTTTTAATAATAATTCCTGTGAAAGATCCTTTATCGTCCTCTGGTATATTATTAAATTCTAATTCGTAAAAAAACTCATACTCTGTTATGCCATCTACAACTCTTTCTTGGGTATTAAGGTTAATGTCTTTATAAGTCAAAGAAAAATCAGATGGACTAAATTTAAACTCTCCTTTACGCAATGTATTGTCATTTTTAGTATTGTAAATGAATGTTTTATTTTTACTTAATGTGATATTACTATTATCATATTTATTGTAATAAGACCCTGCAATTATATTTAATATTTTTTTTTCATCTGCGTAAGTATCAATTTTATCAGCAGAAGAAATCTTATCAATATAAATCTTATCAATATTCATATCACAACTACACGTAAATACATAAAAAAATGATAATAAAAATATATTATTTTTCATATTTATAGATTTCTAAAATTCAATTTAAAACATATATTATAAAATTTAGATAAACCTAATAACACCTATCCCAAACATTTGAAGTTCCCAAGAGACAATCAGTTTTCGCATTATTAAAGCATATATACATTCTAAGGCACTTTGACCTAATTCCGACATAATATTCACCATAATCAACACCTGATAAAGCTTTCATACACGCACAGGCACTTGATTCTCTACTATCACTAGAATAATCCCTTGAAGATTGTAACGATGGATGTGACGGTAGCATTTTTTTTAGTTCATATTTTTTAAGCAAACTGGGCGAAACGTTTGTTATTTTTCCTTTATTTACTGTTATTCGTCCCAAGGTTTCAAAATTATCACCCACCTTAATATAATACGGTTCTTCGTGCATTACTTTTGTATTACCCCATCCCTTATAAGAATTATCAACAAATTTTTCATCCACGTTGAAATAATATTCTCCTTCTAATGAAATTCCTTTAGAGGCAGAATTATAACCAGTTGAAACATAAACAGTATTCCCTTTTGTAAAGGATGTAGCAAAAATTTCTTTAGTAGCAAGACGCTGTGCCTTTTTTTTCCACTCAGGTAGGGGCTCTTCACCCATATAGGGCCTAAAATAACTTGCAAGAATATAGCCTTCGTTATCTTTAATTATTAAATCTAGAACCTCATTTCTAAATTCTGATGTATCCTCTAACTCCACAAAACTACTAATTATCGATCCTGCTTTTAAACCTAAAGAAATATCCTTCTTCTCCAAACTCGCATATTTACCAAGGATAGGACATTTAAATTCAAAACGATAATTTAAATTTTTATAATTAAACTGCCAATAATACCATTCTGGAATAATTCCAGATGAATCCTTAAGATTTTGAATTTCATTGTCCATATCTCCGATATGAATTACTTTTTCATAATTATACATTTTTAAAAGTTCATCCATTGTAGGATTCTGAGAATTCAAACAAAAAATTCTATTACCATTGACTACTTCAAATCTCGAGAGTTTTTTGTTAGGTGTTTCGTTAGAAAATAATTTGTATTTGTACTCCCCGTTTTTAGTTTTGTAAATCTTTATTTTACCGTTATGTTTAAATTCATTTTCTTGTTCATATCCACTAAAATACATTGAAGGTGCTATTCTTTCAGTTGGAAATGGTAGATTAGTTCTATAAGTTCCCAGAAGATTATTTTTAATAAATTCCTGGTCTTCATCACTCATAGCTCCTTGATTACAACTCCCGAACAGAGCCACAGCAAATACAAATACGAATAATCTTTTCATCTTATAAGTTTTGATACTAATTTAAGAAAAGTATTTATTGGGTTAATTGGTGAGGATTAGTAACCTATTCTTTTATTATTTCTGGCATATGGTAGTTTGAAGATATTTGGGTCATGGTAGGTCCTTGTGTACCTCTTAATTTGTCTTCTCACAGGATGTATCTCGGGTTCACGTTTCCATCTGCTAGCTATGTCCTTCTCATCTTTAAAATAATAATCTCTCACCCATTTGCGCCACTTTGTTTCATTACACCTCATCAGTATTTTATTACCTCCAAACTCACTCCAAAAACACATAAATAAGGACTTGTTGTATTCTTCAACATCAAAGCTGTCTAAGACGTAAAGAAATGCCTTGTAGTGGTGATTTGTATGAAATATTCCAACCCATTTATATCTTTCAATCTCTTTTTCAAATAAATCAAATAAAGGATTATTATTTGTTACTAATTCATGGTGTATGATTTTAAATTGTATCAGAGCATAATCGTTATTATACTCTGATTTGACTGCCCTAATTACCTCCTCAGGTGTTAAACGCCTAGCTATCTCTCTTCTAAAAGATTTTTCTAATTTTCTTGAGTAATTATATTTGGAAGTTTCAAATTGAATTGCAAATGCTCTAAGTTTAGCTCTTTTAATAAATTCATTTTGCCATTTTAAATGACCTTCAAGTCCCCATTCAAAACCATAAAATTTAATCTCTTTGCACCAAAACGAATAAATAACATTATTCTTTGCCTCTTGGTCAACTAAGTTTTTTTCTAATTTCATTTCTTCTTTCTTTCTCTTCTTATTAATCTCACTTACGGCTTAAAATACTTTACATACAACCAACAACACAAGCATATTATTGTGCAAGTAATTATTACGATGTTTACCCAGTTTTTTTTATAATCCATTATGCTATTCTTAAATGCTTTCTATTTACTTTTTTAAAGTAGTCAGTTTGGGTCCATCTAAGGGCGTGTTGTTCTTCCGTGACGTTTATATAGCCTAAAAGTACTTTTTCGCTCTTATGTCCGCTAATATTCATAATATCTAAGGTGTTTACTCCCGCTTTGTAAGTTAAAGTACAAAAAGTCTTCCTGGCTACGTGATTTGTTAGTATTTCCCATTGTTTTGCCTCTAATATTTTACCATTAGCCAATTTTTTAGAAATCTTCTTATTCAGATTTGCTTTCTTAGCTAGGATTTTAAGAACCTCGTTAGAACGTTGAGAGCTTTCCGGCATAGGGATCCTTCCATATTTTTTGATAATATTAAGACCGATATTTGGTATCGGAACTACAACTCTACCACCTGTTTTTTGTTGGTTAAACTCTAAAACATCAAAAGAATTTCCTGCCTTATCCTCAACAGTTTTAATCTCTTTGTCTTTAAGTTCCAAGAAATCTCCTATTCTCATTCCACAAGTGTGAGCGTTAAATACAAATACATCTCTGTATAAATCATATTCAGGATTATCGGACAAATCTAACTTGTATAAAGTGTCTAGCTCATCTTCTGTTAATGCCCAGGAAAGAGTTTGGTTAGATATTTCAGTCCACTCTCTTGAATTATACTCTGTCATTTGTTTTTTATAAGGTTTCATAGGTTCCTTATTTACAATAGCCTTAAAACAAACTATCCATTTGTTAATAGCGTTATTAAGATATTCGTTGGAATGTGTTTCGTAGTAATTAACGAATCTTGAGTGTAAAGTTTCATTGATTTGATGAGGTAATATTTTACCAAATTTTTTCTCATACTCTGCCCATTTATTTAAAGATCCTTTATGATTTTGAATAGTATTTTTAGAATATGGTTTTTTACCACTGTTTGTCTTGTGCTTATAAAGCCCTGACTCCATACCAACAATAAATTCAGTCCATATCTTGGTGAGATCAAATTTTTCATTAGAAAGCTTAATTTTCTTATTCGTAACTGAGTTCCCAAAAGTTTTTTCTATTCTTTTAATCACCTCTTTGTCAAGACTTATATCGTTCTTGTAACACTCTTTAAGTCTTTCTATGAAATGAGCTTTAAATTCATATAACTTATCATTGTAAATCTTAGCATTTGGCTCAGATGGAGTTATTTTAATTTTCTCTTTGTTTTGATCCCAGTTGCTACGATTATTAAGTCTAATGTTTGGGAAGATTCTGAATCTATTATTAGTTCCGTTTGATATACTTAAGTATATGTAGGTTTTGTTTTTAGATACCCGAGTATGGTATTTGAGAGTAGCATTAATCATATTAAAATTTGTAATCGTAAATATATGCTACTCAGAAAATTGTGCCAAACTTTGTGCCAATAATTTCTTTTTACGATTTTATATTATTTATCACTAATTCCCTTTTTTAATCTGTTAAAAAGATTTGATTTGAGAAATTATGATAATGTGTAGATATGGCTTATTTACCCCCGTCCCGGGTACATAAAAGGAAGTTATCGAAAAATGGCTTCCTTTTTTAGTTTGCAAGGTTATTACCTATTAGAAAGAACCGAAAATTAAATTTATTTTAAAAAAAAAGAGAGGCAGTGCCTCTCTAGATTTTTATTTTCAAGTTGTTTTTATTCTTGTGCGCCACCCATCATTTGTTGCATCATTTCTTCAGGCAAAATTTGCATCATAGTCATGCTAAAATCTGCATAATGTGCCAAAGACGTTATTAATCCTTCGTCATTGAAATCTGCTGTTCCATACACCTTTAGGTCTGCATCTTTTTCTCCTACTGCAAAGTTCCATGTTCCATAATAACGAACAGAACCGTCCATTTCTAAAGAAACAGTATCAATTCCTGGAAGATAAATGGCTTGTTTCAGTGTTGGTTTCATGATGGTCATCATTCCTTCATTTCCAGCTTTCCATTCCTCTTTGTTTCGGTCCGGCTCGCCATAACCTGTTCCTGTTTCCATGAAATCATCTGCCATTAGGTTAAGAGCTGCTTCAACATCTTGGTTATTCCAAGCATCTAACATTGCTTTAAAATTGGCTAGATTACGATCATAATTGGTTTTTGTATCAGAACTTGTTTCGGCTTGTTTAACTGCTGCACTTTCTTCAGTATTTTCAACTTTTTTTGAACTGTTGTTACAAGAAATCAGAAAACAGCTAAAAATGGTGTAATAAATAATTTTTTTCATGTTTTATGTTTAATAATTTTAGGCAAACTTAATTAATTTTTATTTTCAATTTAAATTGATTCGAAATAACGAGTATTTGAGTACAAAAAAGCAAGTCATCGAAAAATGGCTTCCTTTTTTTTGATTAGGATATTGTGGTTTCAATAAAGCAGAGCATAAAATCGGAAGTTTTAAGGCAATTAGTATTAAAAATAGAAGATATTTCTACTGCTGTTACCTCGCTTACAGAAAGTAGAGATGCCAATATGAAAAGCAGTGCAGGTGATAAGCATGAAACTAGTAGAGCCAAAATTCAAATCGAAATTGACCTACTTTCCAAACAGCTTAACCATGTCCAATGGCAAAAAAATAACTTATCGAATATGGATATCAACCAAATCCACTATGTAGCGGATGTAGGAAGTTTAATAAAAACAGACAAGGGCTATTTTTTGATTTCCATAGGTTGGGGTCGCATTCAAATAAGGGACAAATATTATTTTGTTATTTCAGTTGGATCTCCAATTGGCAGGTTACTTCAAAACAAAAAGAAAGGAGATATCGTTCAGTTTAGGAATACAACTTATGATATTCTTAGTATTTCCTAGATAGGTGTAATGCGATTTGCCTAATGATTATCTTTTAAAATATTTATGATCACCATAAAAAGTGCCAAATGGAACTAATGATAAAAAGCATAGGAAGATGATTTCCCTTATGCTCCAATTTTTAAGTTTTGAATGCTTTAATATTAACAGATTATATATTACAAATAATATTCCATGCGTCATGCCGATCACATAATTGGGCTGTGGAATATCAAAACCGTATTTCAAAGGCATTGAAATTCCAAAAAGAAGGAAGGATACTCCTTCCAACCATGCAATTAATCGAAGTATGTTCATATCGCAAAGGTGAACATATTTTTAACACTAATTATTTATGAGGGTTTACACAAATATTTAACTTTTTCTGTCATATAAGCCGTCACAAATTCTTTACTAATTATTGCCTTTTTTACACTTTTTAGCTCATTTTTAATAAAATTTGGGAAAATAAAGAAAGTGTAAATTTAACACTTACTAATCATATAAATGAAAAAATGTTTAGTATATGTAAAAAAAAATTTAACAAATATTTGGAGTTTTGTTTAATCTATATATAAATTTGTTGAACAAACCTAAAATTTAATTAAATGGAAACTTTAAACAATTTTTTTCTTGCTGTGCCAAAAATGGCTACTGACGATTATGTAGGTTTTACATTTTTCGTTGGGTGTATGGCTATGATGGCAGCATCAGCGTTTTTCTTTCTATCGATGAGTTCATTCGATAAAAAGTGGCGCACATCAATACTAGTGTCTGGTTTGATTACGTTTATCGCAGCAGTACACTATTATTACATGAGAGATTATTGGGCTACCAATGCAGAATCTCCGACATTTTTCAGATATGTTGACTGGATCTTGACTGTTCCGTTAATGTGTGTTGAATTCTACTTAATCTTAAAAGCAGCTGGCGCTACTAAAAGATTAATGTGGATTCTAATTGTAGCATCTACTGTAATGTTAGTTACAGGATATATGGGTGAAGGTGTAGACCAAGCAAACGCTCAAGTTTGGGGTGCTGTTTCTGGAGCTGCTTACTTTTACATAGTATATTTGATATGGTTCGGTGAAGCTAAGGCACTTGCTACATCTGCAGGTGGAGAAACACTGAAAGCTCACAATATCTTATGTAAATTTGTTCTTATTGGATGGGCAATATATCCAATTGGGTATATGGCTGGAACTCCAGGATGGTACGAAGGTATATTCGGAGGCTTAGATATGGATGTAATCTACAACGTAGGTGATGCTATCAACAAAATAGGTTTTGGATTAGTTGTTTATAATTTAGCAGTTAATTCATCAAAACAAGCAGCAGCTGCATAGTTCAGTTTTGCTTATAACATAAAGGTAAAAAGGAGGACTTCTGTCCTCCTTTTTATTTTTTGAATAATTGGTGTTTGCTGAAATCTTGAACCCATTCATCTAGTTTGCCAGGGTTGTATTCTTGACCCATAGCTTTAATAACTTCTTTTGGGAATACAATACCCTTTTTTGATGTAAAAGCAAACCGCACTACAGAAGCCATATAGGTTTTATCATTTTTGACTGCTTTTTGAAAGAAGTAGAACCACTTTTCGTCATATCCTAACAGCTTTGTTTTCAGTTTAAATCGTTGAAAAATCCTTAATCGGTGACGATAATTATTATAAGTTCCTGTAATAGTCAATGACCACTTATTTTGTTTTAAGAATTGATTTATGTTCACATTAATAGAATACCCAAATCTTCCTAGATCAAGAAGAGTTACATATCTACCGTTATTCAATTCCATAAACGGATCAATGTCTTGAGGTAACACCATTAAGTTGATGCTATCTTCTCCTTGGTTGTGAAAATCTACCTTGGTTCTGAAACTGCGAGTTAAAATAACTCGAAATAATCTTACGTATGGATACATAACTAAACGGAAACAAATTCAGACTTTAATTTTACTATTTTTTGTAGAAACTCTTTGTTTTCTTTCCAGCTTTTTTCTTTGTTAAATTGAATGTGACTTCCTGCTCCATGAATGGTGAAAAAATCGCCATTAAAAACAGATAACCTAAAATAAGGTATCGTCCAGGCATGTGTATAGATTCCCTGATTGATGTGTACTATGATGCCATTTGGTCTCAATTCGATGTTGGCATATTGAATTCCGCTTACTTTTAGTGCAAGATTTTCAATGTCCTCGCTAAAATTTTCTATGATCATCCTTCTAGATCCTATACCACCTAGTTTCAGTTTTTCAATCAAGCCAAATGGTTTCCCCATTTCAGCATTTATTTCCTTTTCTGTTTCCTTATTTTTATATGTAATGTTATACAGTCCCATTTATAGCTTATTTAAGTAATTATCTGCGGTTATAAGAAAGTTTTCTCTTTTGGTATTATCCATTTTATCAAAGCTGCTAATGAGCATACGCATTCTAGGATTCTTTAAGAAAAAGGATCGCTGCTTGTCCATGAAATTCCAAAACAGAGCATCCCAAACTTTACACCATTCTCCCTTTTTGTAATTACTCATTTTTAAAATATAGTTGCTGCTGCTTATGTATGGTTTGGTAGACATTAGCCCTCCATCCGCGAATTGACTCATTCCGTACACATTAGGTACCATTACCCAGTCATAAGAATCTATAAAAACCTCCATAAACCATTTATATACTTCATCAGGATCAAATTCACATAGGAGCATAAAATTCCCAATAATCATCAATCTTTCTATATGATTTGCATAACTTGAAACTTTAATTTTATGTATGGTATCATCAACTGGCTCAATTCCTGTATTACCCTCGTAAAATGAATTTGGTATTTTTCTACTAAATCCCCAAAAATTAGTCGTTCTTTCTTGTGAGCCTTTTGCCACATATACACCTCTGATAAACTCTCTCCAACCAATAATTTGTCGGATGAAACCTTCACATGAATTAATAGGTATATTTTTTTCACGGTAATATTTCATACTATGTTGAATAACATTTAGAGGATTTAATAATCCACAATTAATCAAGGGAGATAATAGACTATGATGAAGAACAGAGAATTCTTTGACTACTGCATCTTCGTAAGGTCCAAACTCTTTAAAACGTATGGCTAAAAATTGATTTAACCAGGCTTCTGCTTCCTCATGACTAGTTGGATATCTTTTTTGCTCATTTATGATTCCAAAATTGGTGTTAAAATGATTTTCTACGTAAATCGAAGCATTTTTAAATTCGGTATTTTTTTTGGGGTGTTGTATAGCAGGAGGAATTCTATCTTTTGGGTATTTCTCTCTATTTTGATCATCGTAAGTCCATTTGCCACCTTCCGGTTTGCCATCTTCATTTAATAGGAGATTGAATTTTTGGCGTTGTGTTTTGTAAAACGAAGTTTGGAAAAATTTTTTCTTTTCTTTTTTAAAAAATACATTAAGTTCTTGCTGGTTTGCTAAAAATAAAGGATTATCAACCCTCACTAATTTTATTCCTTTTTTTACACAAGTTTCTTCAATTCTTTTTTGTAGCCAATTGTCTTCTGGATGATAACAATGTAATGTACATTTTTCATCTACTTGTGTTTCTATAAAAGTTCTTATATCGGCATTTTTGTCAAAAGCATCAATATAGCTAACCCTAAAACCAATAGAGGATAAATGCTTTTCATAATTTTTCATCGTTGCCCTATGAAAGTGTATCTTTTGCTTGTGAAAATTATATTGTCTAAAGAATAAATACTCTTCAATTAAATAGGTTTTATTCTCTTTCTTTAGAGAGGGGATTTTAAAAAGTTGATTTGGTAATATGATGTTGATTTCTTCCATTTAGTATTTTATGTTAAACGGTATTTTTAATGTGTCTTTTCCTATTTCTTGTGTAATCTGTCTTTTCCCGCTCATTTCCCAACGCATTGCGCTCAATGACAGCACCACTGCATCAATAATATCATCCATTTTTGCTCTGTCTGATTTGCATTCTTTTGCAAAATCTTTAATTTCTTTAAATGATATATTAATGTAATTATTGATAATTCTTATGCGCTCTTCCATTCCCAACAGTGTTTTTTTAGAGTGATGTAAGGGACTGTTGTTTAACAGCTCAAAACAAAGTTCAGGATGAGATTCACTCATTTTCTTTTGATATAAATGGCTTTGAGATAAAAATTGATTTACTTCTTTAATTTTATGACCGATATTCCAAGCCTGTATAGATATCCCTTTTCCAGAAATAGATTTGTTAATTTGATTTCCTAGTTGATATGTGGGAGCTTCCAGCGCTTCCCTAATTGGAGGTGTAAAAACACTACTTTTCCTTTTTTTTGATAATAACTTTCTAAGTTTAAAATCAACTGTTCTTGTATTAAATTGATCACCTAGTCCTATGGGTATATCAATGAAAATTAGTTTACTATTAAGGTTTTTGACCTCATTGATGTGTTTAATAAGTTTTAGCGAAATTGCTTCATTTTTGAGCTGAGCACATATCCAGCCATACTTACATCCATCAATTCCTAAATACATTTTGTTTAATAATAAAACACCAAAGTTAAACAAAAGACAAAATTGATTACATTTGTTTAATCACAAAGACATGAAAACGATAGTCATTTTTTTAATTATTGGACTCACCCTGCTTGTTAGCTGGCAGTTGTATGGCGCATATGTCACTAATAAATCCCCTAAAATGGAACCGGAACTAATTGGGGTAAAAAAAGGAATTATTTTCAAAAAATATTTGAATTATCAAAAAGCATCAGTCTCCATAGATCATATGTCCTCATCTAATGGAAAGTTTAGCATATTAGCAGATTATATATTTGGTGGTAATCAAGATGAAGTGCAAATTTCCATGACATCGCCTGTAGTTTATCAAATGGACACTTTATCCACATTTTCTTTTATCATGCCTGAAAGCTGGCTTGGAAAAGAATTGCCAAAGCCAAATAATGACAATATCTTTTTTGATGTCGTGAAAAATCAATATGTTGCTGTTTTAGAATTTGGAGGATATGCCAAGCAAGAAATTTGTGAAAGGAAGCATAAAGAAATGAGTCAAGTTTTACAAAATCTAGGTATCAAGATTAACAATAATTATTCTGTGGCGGTTTATCAGGCGCCATATCAAGTGCTAAATAGAAAAAATGAAATATGGATTGAATTAAATGAAAGTCAAATCAAACAACTTTTTCCTAATTAGTTTTTTCATCTTCTACCTTAACTTTCATTCTCTCGTAAAAGTTTTGTCTTATGTTCAACCAAAAAAGGTTATAATCGGCAATATGATAATCATTCCTTTCAAATATTTTCTGCATAGGAAAACTTTCAAATGTTACCCATAGTAAACCTTGGTGAACAACAGCACTTAGAGATTTGGGATGTTTTATTTTAAAATTGCGAAATAATATACCTTCATGTGAATTATACAAACTTGCTGCTCCATTTCTTCGCCAATTGACGGGATTTGTGACGGCAATTTTATCACTGTATTTGTAGCTAGGATAAAACCCATGGGAGAACGTCCTCCAGCTTAAAAAACAATGTCTATCTAGAGGGTCATCGCAGGCTGGATAATCTTTAATTAAACTGTGTACTGGCATTCCAATCAGATAGGCCAATTCTACTTTTTGCAAGATAGAGTCATTTTCAAGAAGAAAGTCTGTAAATAGTTTTTCAGCGTGATTTGTCCCCTGGCTATGTGCAGCAATTACAATTCGATTTCCATTATTAAAGTGATTTAAGTAATATTTGAAAGCATTCTCAATGTCTTTGTATGCTACGTCAAATGCTTTTAAGCCATTGTTGTTATCCTTGTAACCATGTATATGTATTTGTCTATATACGGGTGCATATATATTTGCTAGTCCACAAAAAACATTAGCTTGGAATTTTATTGTTGAATTATGTGTTTTTCTATTGATTTTTTTATTGTTTATATCGGCATTCCATTGATCCCCCTTGAGATAGGTGGTTGGGTGTATGAAAAACACATCTATGGAATCTAAACATAAGGAATCCTCCAACAAGTTCTTGGGAAGTAAGTCGGAATTGTCAAATTTTAGTGGATGTGCAATCCATTGGTCAAGTGTGGTGTAATCTGGAACTAACTTAGGAATTTCTTCTTCAAAACGATGAATAGGTATGGGGCTAACACATGACCATAAAAGAGAACTTACCAATGTTAAACAGAGTAATTTTTTCATGCCACTAAAGTATTATTTTATACTTTCATCTAAGATCATCTTATAATTCATTTGTTAACATGAATATTGGTATAAATGCTAGGCATTTAATTGAGCATAAACTGGAAGGAATTGGTTGGTATAGTTTTGAAATACTAAATCGAATGGTACAACTTAGGCCTGATGATCATTTTTATTTTTACTACGATCGAAAAATAAAGCCATTAGTTGAAGGTAAAAATATTACTAATGTTATTGTTTATCCATCCGCTAGAAGTCCTCATTTATTTCGCTTTTGGTTTGATGTAAGACTACCCAGATTATTCAAAAAAAATAAAATCGATTTTTTCTTTTCACCTGATGGTTTCATCAGCTTAGCGACATCAATTCCACAAATCGCGGTAATTCACGATTTAAATTTTGAACATCATCCAAACGATGTCCCTAAACATATTTTGAAGTATTATAAAAAGTACATGCCATTATTTGCAAAAAGAGCTAAAAAGATTGTAACTGTTTCTGATTACTCTAAGAAGGATATTTGTGGAACCTATAAAGTGGATCAATCCAAAGTTAGTGTGATTTATAATGGAGGGAATTCCATTTATAAACCACTTGAAGATAATCATAAAAAACAGTTTAAGAGAGAACAAAATCAAAAGAGACCCTATTTTGTGTATGTGGGCTCATTACATAAAAGAAAAAATATTCAGAGAATGTTTGAAGCTTTTAATGACTTCAATAAAGTTGGAAAATTTGATCTTATTGTAATAGGTGAACCGATGTGGGGTAAAGAATTTCAAAGAACTCAAATTTCATCACATATAAAAATTCTGGGACGGAAGTCAGGAATTGATCTTAGCAGATGGGTGGCTTCTAGCGAGGCGTTAATATACGTTTCTTACTTTGAAGGATTTGGGCTCCCCGTATTAGAAGGAATGATGGCCGGAGTACCTGTAATTACTAGTGACATAACAAGTATTCCCGAAGTAGGAGGTGAAGCGGTTGTGTATGTGGACCCATTTAATGTAAAATCTATATCAAATGGCATGTCAATTGCAATAGAAAAATGTGACATATATGCTAAATTAGGCCCAATTCAAGCGGCTAAGTTCAGTTGGGATAAAGCAGCTGATGAATTAAATCATATTTTTAACCACGATATTATAGATCTTGATTGATGCTATCTACTTTAAAAAGTAACATATTACTAATTGGCTTTTTATTTATTCTAATGGTCACTTTAGGGGTCTATTCGAATCATTTTCATAATCCATTCTTTTTTGATGATTCTCATACCATAGTCAATAATAGCGCTATTACAAGTTTAGAAAACTGGACTGATTTTTTTTCTAATCCAGAAACGTTCAGTTCGCTTCCAGCCAATAGAGCATACAGACCAATGGTTACTTTTTTAAATGCTGTGGATTATTACCTTTCGGGAGAATTAAATTCGACTACTTTTCATATTCATATTTTTTTCTGGTATGCAGTTACTGTGTTGTTGTTTTTAATTTTAATGGTTCATTTATCAAAAAAAGCAAACCTTTTACTTGATTTTAAGGGAAAAGTTTTCATTCTACTAACGTCCTTATTTTTTGCTACGCACACAATTAATGCGGAAACCATAAATTATATCTGTGCTAGATCAGATTCCTTTTCTACTTTATTTGTTATAGTTTCTCTTTTGTTATTTATTAACCAAAAGACAAGAAAATATTATCTCTATTTACCCTCATTTCTAATAGGTATTTGGACTAAACAGACTGCTGTCATGTTTATCCCCATTCTGTTTTTTTACATCATTCTATTTGATTCAAACACCCATTATAAATTGGTGAAGAGTTCCATTTCTAGATGGATTGCTTCTGTAATTAAGATTATGTGGGTCCCCACAATATTTGGAGCAGCTATTTTTCTTGTAAATCAGCTTTACTTGACCCCAAGTTCAACGGTTTCATCTAACTTTACCGTAACTAAGTTTGAGTATATCTCCACACAGCTATATGTTATTTTACATTACCTAGGAAACTTTATTCTTCCAACAAGCTTAAGCGCAGATCCAGATATCGAAATTATAACTCCGTGGTATGATAAGCGAATTTTAATGGGTCTGCTCTTGATTTTAATGCTCATATATACGGCTTTTAAATGTGCCAAAAATGAAAAAACTAGGCCCATATCTTTTGGAATAGCCTGGTTTTTTGTTGCGCTTTTACCCACTTCTCTTGTTCCGTTGTTTCAAATTGCAAATGACCATAGGATGTTTTTCCCCTTTATGGGCATGTTTATTGCCGTTGGATTTGCAGGATTCTATTATTATAATCTAATACAAAAACACATCTATAAAATGAGTTTTGTAATTATTGTTTTATTGCTCATTTCATCCTATTCTTTTGGCACATATGAACGAAATAAAGTTTGGTCATCCACGGAATCATTATGGTATGATGTAACAATAAAGAGTCCAAATAATGGTAGAGGCCTAATGAATTATGGCTTATCCTTGATGGCCAAGGGCGATTATGATAATGCGGAAGATTATTTTATTCAAGCACATGAGAAATCGCCTTATTGGTATACGGTTAAAATAAATTTAGCCATCTTATACGGTGCTAAGGGGAACAAAAAAGAGGCTGAAAATTATTTTAATCAGGCTATTAATTTAAATTCTTCAGCTCCTGACCCAGAATATTATTACGCAAGATATCTGTTTAAAAATAACCAATATCAAAAGGCGTTGAGTTTAGTTAATAAAGCCTTATCAAAGAGTCCAAATCATTTGAGCAGCATTAGCTTAAAAGAGCTTATAGTTCCTTACACTCAATCAGAAAATGAGCAAGTGGAGGGTTTAATTACACAACTTTTAAATGACCCTCAGAATGAAAATTTAATCTTAAATCTTACGGAGAAACTATATTTGTTGCAACGTTATGATGAAGCTATTTCATACTGTGAAAATGCAATTGATAAAAACACAAAAAGTAAGTTTATCTACAATAATTTATGTGCATGTTACAATCAAAAAGGAGAGTGGTTAAAAGCAAAAAGTGCTTGTGAAAAAGCCCTGATTTTGGATCCCGATTTTCAATTAGCCAAAAATAATCTAAATTGGGCCCTAGGTGGATTAAATAAATAAATGCATGTTAAATGACAAAACCATAGCAGTTGTGATACCTTCCTACAACGAGTCAACTCAAATCGAAATGGTATTAGACAGTATGCCTGATTTTGTAGATCGTATTGTAGTCGTTGATGATTGTTCTAAAGACGATACGCTAAATAAAGTGAAAGCTTATTTGGATAACGATAGTAATAAAAGTGATCTGCAATTAAAATCTATTTTTCTTGAACTGCCAGAGCCCACTCCTTACAATAGAGCAGATATTGAGTTTATTCAAAGAGTTCAGTCCGAAAAAGAACTTTTTACTCTACAAAAAATTCATAATAAAAATCAAGAAAGTGAAAAAATTATTTTGATTGAGCATACTCAAAATGGAGGAGTTGGGGCAGCCATTGCATCAGGATATAAATGGTGCAAAGATCATGACATAGATTGTGTAGCTGTAATGGCGGGTGATGGTCAGATGGATCCTGATGAATTACTATCTATTTGCAGCCCTGTAGTAAATGAAAATATAGATTATGTGAAAGGCAATAGACTGCAACACAAATCCGCATGGGTAATCATACCAAAAGTTCGATTTCTTGGAAATTCTATACTAAGTATATTAACGAAAATTTCATCGGGTTATTGGCACGTCTCAGATACTCAAACGGGTTATACAGCTATTTCAAAACATGCTATTAACGCCATACCGTTATATAAAATTTATAAAAGATATGGAATGCCAAATGATATGTTAATTAAGCTAAATATTGCCTTTTGTACAATAAGAGAAGTAAAAATTAAACCTGTTTATGGAGTGGGTGAAAAGTCTAAATTAAAAGTGCTTAAAGTAAGTTTCCCAATTTTGTTTCTACTCATCAAAGGCTTTGTTAAAAGGTTGTGGACGAAATATCTGT